>SACH01000018.1 GCA_009928645.1 Gammaproteobacteria bacterium
CCACGAGGTCAACGCCCTGCGGCAGATGGTGGACCCGGCCCTGGTCGAGGACGCCATCGCCAAGAAGGAGACCATGCTGCGCAAGGTCCGCGCCCTCTATGAGACCAACCCCATGCTCGGCCACCGCGGTGTGCGTCTCGGTATCACCTTCCCCGAGATCTACCAGATGCAGATCCGCGCCATCCTGGAGGCGGCGGCGGAGTGCTCGCGCATGGGCATCGAGGTCCATCCTCAGATCAAGGTGCCCCAGGTCTGTACCGCTCAGGAGTTGCGCCTGGTCAAGACCTGGGTGGACGAGATCCATTCCGAGGTCGCGGAACGCTACGGCCACCCGGTGAGCTTCAAGTTCGGCACCATGATCGAGGTGGTACGGGCCTGCATGCGCGCCGAGCACCTGGCCGAGGAGGCGGAGTTCTTCTCCTTCGGCACCAACGATCTCACCCAGGCCACCTTCTCCTTCTCCCGCGAGGATGCAGAGAACAAGTTCCTGCCCCTCTACAATAATTCCGGCATTCTCCAGGACAACCCCTTCGAGGTGCTGGACACCAAGGGGGTGGGTAAGCTGATGAAGCTGGCGGTGGACTGGGGCCGGGCGGTGCGGCCGGAGATGCAGGTCGGTATCTGCGGCGAGCATGGCGGCCACCCCGCTTCCATCGCCTTCTGCCACGAGGCGGGGCTGGACTATGTGAGCTGCTCGGGCCCCCGGGTCCCCATTGCCCGTTTGGCGGCGGCCCACGCCGCGCTCTTGGCCTGAGCGAGGGACGCGGAAATCGGACAGTTCCGGGCCAGGTGGCGGGAAGATCTTGGTTGGCGCTGTCCGACCGCGGCGGGAGTGAGTGGGGCCAATTCACTTAACATCCATGCCCGGCTTTCCCGGACCGGGTGGCATCTGGCGGGGGACGCCGTGAATCCGTCCCTGGAGGCTTGGCAACCGCATCCCTGCGGTTGACACCCCCGCCAGACGCCCCCCGATCCTCCCTCGATCCACTCGGGCCCGGACCGGAAGCCGAATGCTTCGGGCGGCAAAATTCTTCACTATCAAACTTGCCGATAAAAAAGGGGCCGAAGCAATCTTCGGCCCCTGTTGTTTGGTGCGGATCGGCGTGACTTGACTTGGTCTAACCGCGGGCCTCTTTTGGCCTCCTTGACTTGTTTCCCATCACGCGGCTGGACTCAGAACCCCTCAGCGGCCGGCCTCCAGGGCCGCGATCCGCTCCTCCAGGGGCGGATGGCTCATGAAGAGCTTCTTGAGCCCATCGCTCACCCCACCGCTGATGCCAAAGGCGGCAAACTCACCCGCCGGCAGGTCTTGTGGCTCATGCACCCGCTGCAGGGCGCGCAGGGCCGAGGCCATCTGACGGCGGCTGGTCAGACCGGCGCCACCGGCATCGGCGCGGAACTCGCGGTAACGCGAGAACGCCATCACGATCATGGTCGCCAGGACGGAGAGCAGCACTTGGGCGATCATGGAGGAGACGAAGTAGGCGATGCCGTGGCCTTCCTCGTTCTTGAAGATCACCCGGTCGACGATGTGGCCGATGATGGTGGACAGGAAGACGACGAAGGTATTGACCACCCCCTGGATTAGGGTCAGGGTCACCATGTCGCCGTTGGCCACGTGGCTGATCTCGTGACCCACCACCGCCTCCACCTCGTCCCGGTTCATCTGTTGCAGCAGACCGGTGCTGACGGCCACCAGGGCCGCGTTACGGTTCCAGCCGGTGGCGAAGGCATTGGGGTCCGGGGAGTCGAAGATACCGACCTCGGGCATGCCGATCCCGGCGGCCTGGGACTGGCGCTCCACCACGCTGAACAGCCACTGTTCAAAGGGCGTGGAAGGGTGGATGATGACCTGCACCCCCATGGACCGCTTGGCCATGCCCTTGGACATCAGCAGGGAGATGATCGAGCCGGAGAAGCCGATCAGACCCGCCCAGACCAGTACCGCGCCCAGGTTGAGGTCGACGCCATTGGCCTGGAGCAGGCCCTGAAAACCCAGGAGCTTGAAGACCAGGCTGATCACTATCAAAACGGCGAAGTTGGTCGCCAGGAAGAGAAAAACGCGTTTCATCGGTTGAGATCTCTCGAGTTGGATCGTGGGGCAATTTTTGGATCTTAGTATGGATCATGGGGCAGATTGCCCTTCATTCTGACCTAGCATTTAGGGCTGCGGTTCGCAAAAAAAAGGTGAGGACGAAAGCAGGGCTTTACCAAAAGCACAAAAAGCTGGACAGCAGGGGGGGCTCAGGGTAGTATGCGCGCTCTCGATTCATCGGGGCCATAGCTCAGCTGGGAGAGCGCAACACTGGCAGTGTTGAGGTCGGCGGTTCGATCCCGCCTGGCTCCACCAATCTCCGTACCTTTCGCGGTCGCCCTTTTGGCGATTCGCTATGCTACACCCAGTCTCAGTCCCCATCGTCTAGAGGCCTAGGACACCGCCCTTTCACGGCGACAACCGGGGTTCGAATCCCCGTGGGGACGCCAACTTACACAACAGTATTGAACGAAAAAGGCGGCTCAGGCCGCCTTTTTCGTTTCCCGGCCGGTGGGCTCGGTCCTTTATAATCAGCCCTAGGGTCGATGGCGCCGTTCCGCCCGGGACCCGATGGACCTACCCTGAATATTTGCCCTACCCGTCGGAGTTAGCCATGAAGAAGATCGAAGCCATCATCAAGCCCTTCAAACTCGATGACGTTCGCGAGGCGCTGTCGGCAGCGGGCATCACCGGGATGACCGCCATCGAGGTCAAGGGCTTTGGGCGCCAGAAGGGTCATACCGAACTTTACCGGGGCGCCGAGTATGTGGTCGATTTTCTACCCAAGGTAAAGATCGAGATCGTGCTCGGCGACGAATTGGTGGACGCCTGCGTGGAGGCCATCACCACCGCCGCCCGGACCGGCAAGATCGGCGATGGCAAGATCTTCGTTTCCAGCGTGGAGCGGGTAGTGAGGATCCGCACCGGCGAGGAGGACGAGGCCGCGATGTGATCCTCCCGCTGTCTTGATGGCGGTGATCGCGCGTTGGCAATCACCGCCCGGGCAGGGGGTATGCTTTGTGGTCAGTTCTTGTCCAGTTCCAGGTAATCCCAGACCTTGCGCGTCAGGCTGATTTCCTCGGGCGCTTCCGCATCGGAGACGAACTTGCCTTCCTTGTCGTTGAGGTCCAGCACGCGCTGGGCATCCGTGGCCAGATCGTCCTTACCGAGTTTCTTGTAGGCATCGATCATGGTGACCAGGGCGTCGCGAACCGCGCTGGTACGCTGATAATGTTGGATGACGTGATTACACCGGTCCACCGCTGCCAAGTAGGCGCCTTGCTTGACGTAGAATTTGGCGATGTTGACCTCGTTGCGGGCCAGGTTGCCGCGTAAATAGAGCATGCGCTGGCGGGCATCGGCAGCGTACTTGCTGTCCGGGAAGCGTTTGACGACCTCGGCGAAGTCATTGAAGGCCTCCAGGGCCGAGCCGGGGTCACGCTGCGAGCGGTCGGTGGGAATGAAGCGGTCGAGAAAGTCGACACTGCGGTTGTAGTTGACGATGCCCTTGAAATAATAGGCATAGTCGACGAAGGGGCTCTGGGGGTAGAGCTTGATGAAGCGGTCCGCAGCGGCAATGGCCTCCTCGGGTTTGTCGGCCTTGTAGTAGGCGTAAGCCACATCCAGCTGGGCTTGCATGGCATAACGGCCGAAGGGATAGCGGGCCTCCAGCTTCTCGTAGTACTTGATGGCGTTCTCGTAACCGCCGCCGCTCAACTCTGCGGAGGCCTCGGCGTAGAGCTTGGAGGCGCTCCAGTCCTTGGTGACGTCTTCCTGCTCCCCAAAAAAGGAGCATCCACCGAGGAGGAGGAATGGGAGCAGGGCCAAAGACCAGCAGACAGGAAACCGGTAGCGCATGCGAAGACTCACCCAGACGAAAACTGCCGCAGTATACCCCAAGGTAGAAAGGGTGCGGGCCGACGTATACCTGCTGTCCGACGAGGGAGGATGGCGGCATGTCGCCTGACGGCATCATCACCCGCTATCTGCCGCCGGACCTGGGCGGCCAGCGTCTCGACCAGGCACTGGCGAAGGTGCTGCCGGAGTTCTCGCGCAGCCGCCTGCAACAGTGGATCGATGCCGGCCGGGTGCGGCTGGATGGCCGGCCTTGCCGGCAGCGCGACCGGGTCTGGGGTGGGGAGGAGATATGGCTGGAGCCCCTGCTGGAGTCGGAGGTAGCCTGTCAGCCGCAGGATATTCCGCTGGACCTGGTCTATGAGGACGAGGACCTATTCGTCATCAATAAGCCCGCGGGCCTGGTGGTGCATCCGGCGGCCGGGAACCTCGACGGCACCCTGCAGAACGCCCTGTTGCATCGGGCCCCTGCCTTGGCCCAACTCCCGCGGGGCGGATTGGTGCACCGGCTCGACAAGGATACCAGCGGCTTACTGGTGGTGGCCCGCACCCTCCAGGCCCATAAGTCTCTGGTGGAACAGCTTCAGGCCCGTGAGGTCCATCGCGAGTATCGTGCCCTGGTCACGGGTATCCCCCTCGGCCCAGGGCGGGTGGAGGCCCCGGTGGGCCGGCACCCCCGTCTGCGCACCCAGATGGCGGTGGTCGTTGGGGGACGCCCGGCGGTGACCCACTACCGGGTCCTAGAGACCTTTGCCGCCCATGCCCTCTTGGGTCTGCGGCTGGAGACCGGGCGCACCCATCAGATCCGGGTCCACCTGGCCCATATCCGGCATCCGATCCTGGGAGACCCGGTCTATGGCGGGCGACCCCGGCCGCCCAAGGGCGCCCCGGCGCACCTGGTCGCGGCCTTGCGCGCTTTTCCTCGCCAAGCCTTGCATGCCATCCGGCTGGGGCTCCGGCATCCGCGCACGGGGGAAGAGATGACCTGGGAGGTGCCCCTGGCGGCGGATATGGCGGCCTTGCTGGCCCTGCTGTGGGCGGAGGAACTTGGCGGTGATTGAACCCCTGGCGCCGATACCCATGATGACCCTGCCCCAGGCCCTTCCTTGCCGGACTCACCCCCTAAACATTCATCCGGTAGATCTCGCCACACGCATGCTTATAAAAGAGACGGCTCATACCCTCCACCCTAACTGTCAAGAGGGGGTTGGCCATGCCGCTGAAAATGAAAGATTTTGCCGTGACTTTCACGCTAACTTGGAATGGCTGGTGCCAGGCTGGCCAGCACCACCCTGGGTCAGGGCGGCCTCAACGACCCGCAGGGGCGGGGTGAGCTTGGGGACTTATGCCGGTCTCAATCTGGGCGATCACGTCGGTGATGATCCCGTCCGGGTCCATGCAAATCGCCAGTTGCTCCGGGCTGCCCTAGGGTTGCCAGCGGACCCTTTCTGGCTTCGCCAGGTGCATGGCTGCGAAGTAGCCTGCGTCGTGGCAGGCGCGGCGGTAAGCTCACCGGCAGGAGAGACGGCAGGAGTAGCATCAGCAGAGAAGGCAAGTGGTGCATCGGGCGTAGAGACAGGAGAGGCACCGGGTGAAGCGACGGGAGGGGTACCGTTAGGCGCACCGGGAGGAGTGGAAAGAGGTGTATCCGGCGGAGCGACAAGAGGAGCGCCAGGCGAGGCGCCGAGCGGGGCGGACTACGAGGCCGACGCCGTCGTGGCCTTTGGCCCTGGAGCGGTGTGTGCCGTGCTGACCGCCGATTGCCTGCCCCTGTTGCTGACGGATCGCGCCGGAACCCGGGTCGCCGCCGTCCATGCCGGCTGGCGGGGTCTGGCGGCGGGGATCATCGAGGCCGCGGTGGCACGCCTCGCCGCACCACCCAGCGACCTGCTGGCCTGGCTGGGGCCGGCCATCGGTGCCACGGCCTTCGAGGTGGGCGGTGAGGTCCGGGCGCGCTTCATCGCCGCCGATGCCCAGGCCGCGGTCGCCTTCAAACCCCTGGGGGGGGACAAGTGGCTGGCCGACCTTTACCATCTGGCCCGTCTGCGGCTGGCCGCCCTGGGGGTGGGGGGAGTCTGGGGCGGCGAGCATTGCACCTACCAGGACCCGGAGCGGTTCTACTCCTACCGTCGCGACGGGGTGACCGGCCGCATGGCCAGCCTGATCTGGCTGGAGGCGCGGGAGCCAACGCCACCCGGGCCACTTTAACCTCTCGGGCCACCTGAGCCACCCGAGCCACTGGGGCGACCGGGGCCAACGGGGCCACCTGGGGCACAGGGGCCACCGGCCCGGTGATGTTACTGGCGAGGTGATTTCCTCCCTTCCCGCTTTCACGTACCATGCCGACCTTATATGAATCACGATTGGCGGACGAGGTGACCCTTGGCTGACTGGTACATGTTGACCCTGGTGGGGGCGGACCGGCCTGGTATCGTGGCGGGGGTCACCCAGGCTATCTTCGCCGCCGGTGGCAGCCTTGGCGAGGCCTCCATGATCCGCCTGGGCGGCAATTTCGCCATCATGCTCATGGCGGCGGTTGACGGGGGCGAGGTGCGCCTGCGCGAAGCCCTGGCCCCGGTGGTGGCCAGGCTCGACCTGCGCCTGCATATCGACCTGGCAGCGGGGGGGCTGCACCAGCACCTGACCCCCAACGTCCAGGTCCGGGTGACTGGGGCGGACCGGGCCGGGATCGTCGCCGAGATCACTGGCGCACTGGCCGCGGTAGGTTTCAATATCCTTGAATTGGATACCGACGTGGCCGGCGATCCCAATCGTCCTCTCTATCTGATGAACATCCAGGGTTTCTCCGACCGCCCTATCGAGGAATTGGAGGCCGCCGTGGCTCCCATCCGGGCCAGCGGCATCGCGGTGGATATCACCGCCGTCGAAACCCTGATCGGTTGAATCATGGCCGTTCTTGAGATCCTCACCCTGCCGGACGAACGGTTGCGACAGGTGTCCGCGCCGGTCACGACCTTCGACGATCAACTGCGCGCCTTCATTGCCGATCTGGAGGAGACCCGCCTGGCGGGACCGGCGGCGGTGGGTATCGCCGCGCCCCAGGTCAATGTCTTCCAGCGGATCGTCATCGTCGACGTCTCCGGACGCAAGAACACCCCCAACCATGGCTATCGGGTCCTGATCAACCCGGAGATCGCCCACTGGGAAGGCTTCGAGATGGCCCGGGAGGGCTGCCTCTCGGTACCGGACTATACCGGGAACGTCATCCGCGCCACCCGCATCCGCCTGACCGCCAATGACCCCTGGGGCCAGCCCCTGGAGTTTGAGATGGAGGGCTACGAGGCCCGGGCCGTCCAGCATGAGATGGATCACCTGGACGGCACCCTATTCGTCGATCGCGTGGTCAGCCGGCGTACCGACCTGTTCCGGCGCAAGGTCTACCAGAGGGCGGGGCAGGACCCCGGGCAGAAGGCGGGTCAGGCCGCCGGGTCGGCTTGAACCCTGAGCCCTGGCCTGTGTCTGAGTGATTTGCTTGGTAAAACGCCCCGCACCGGGTTTCAGGGGCGGTGCATGATCAGGCGACCCGGGGGTTGTCGGGATATTCAGCTCAGGGGCTTGCGCCGGGTCTCTAACGCCCGCAGTCATCCCCGTTTCGATGCCAGGAGCCTTCCCCCCCAGCCCCTGTGTCATCCCCTTGCTTGAGTCGACCAATTGTACAGTTCTTTTATGTGGCTTAGCCCCAAGAGCGCCCACGCATGAGTAACACTTCCCGCCTCCTGTTCCGTCTGATCCTCTCCACCCTGCTGGTCATCGCCAGCGGCTGCGCGGGGGCCCGTGCCCAGGATGTGGCGGTCGGGGAACTGCAACCGCAAGCCCGCCAGGAGAAAACCACCCAGGTCATCAACAAGGTTTTGGAACGGTTTCACTATCGCAAGGTGAACCTGGACGATGCCTTTGCCGACCGCATCATGACCGCCTATCTCAAGTCCCTGGACGCCAACCGCTCCTTCTTCACCCAGGGCGAGGTGGACCGCTTCGAACGTGAGGCCCGGCAACTGGATGACGATCTCAAGCGGGGCAAGGTCGAACTGGGCTTCGAGGTTTTCCGTCTCTATCGCCAGCGGGTGGAGGAACGCACCGCCTTCGCCCTGGCCCTGTTGGACCAGGGCTTCAGCTTCGATCAGGACGAGCACTACCGCTTCGATCGCGCCAAGGCCGCCTGGCCTGCCACCCCGGTGGAACTGGATCAGATCTGGCGCCAGCGGGTGAAGAACGACTGGCTGGGCCTGAAGCTGGCCAAGAAGAAGGACGAGGAGATCCGCAAGGTCCTGCGGGAGCGCTACGAGGGCCTGGCGAAGCGGGTGCGGCAATTCGATAGCGACGATATCTATCAGACCTTCATCAACGCCTACATCGAGACCCTGGAGCCGCACACCAGCTACATGTCGCCCAGCACGGCGGAGAACTTCGATATCAGCATGCGCCTGTCCCTGGAAGGTATCGGCGCGGTGCTCAAGGGCGAGGCGGATTACACTGAGGTGCAGCGCACCATTCCCGGGGGGCCGGCGCGGGTCTCCGGCTTGATCCACGCCGGCGACCGCATCGTCGGGGTCGGCCAGGGCCAGGATGGGCCCATCGAGGACGTGGTGGGCTGGCGCCTCCAGGACGTGGTGGACAAGATCCGTGGGCCCAAGGACTCGGTGGTGCGGCTGCAGATCCTGCCCAAGTCCGCCGGTCCCGATGGTCCCACCCGGGAGGTGACCCTGGTGCGCAACGAGATCAAGCTGGAGGATCAGGCGGCTAAGGCCTACGTGGTGGACGATCTGCCCAATGCCCCGGGGCTGCGCGTCGGGGTCCTGGAGGTGCCGGGCTTTTATCGTGACTTCCGGGCGGAGGCCGATGGTGACAAGAATTTTCGCAGCACCACCCGGGACGTGCAGAATCTGATCAACGACCTCAAGCGCCAGGGGGTGGACGGGATCCTGGTGGACCTGCGCGGTAACGGTGGCGGCTCCCTGACCGAGGCGACGGACCTCACCGGACTCTTCATCGATCAGGGCCCGGTGGTCCAGGTCAAGGACTCCTTCGGCAAGGTGGACGTGGAGAAGGACCCGGCCCCGGGTTCCGCCTACACCGGGCCCCTGGCCGTGCTGGTGGACCGCAACAGCGCCTCCGCCTCGGAGATCTTCGCCGCCGCCATGCAGGACTATGGCCGGGCCATCGTCATCGGCGAGCCGACCTTCGGCAAGGGCACGGTCCAGACCCTGATCGATCTCAATCGCTACGTACCGGGCAATGGCGAGGACTTGGGGCGGCTGCGGCTGACCATGGCGGAGTTCTACCGCATCAGCGGGGGCAGCACCCAGTTGCGCGGGGTGGAGCCGGATATCCTCTTCCCCACCGCGCCCCAGGGGGCGGAGCACGGGGAGCGGTCCCTGGAGAACGCCCTGCCCTGGAACAGCATCCTGCCGGCCAAGTACGACCGTAATAAGCTGGGGGACCTGAGCGTCTTTCGGGAGGCGTCCCAGAAGCGGATCAGCGCCGACGAGGGGTTCCGCATGCTGACGGCACGGGAACGGCTGCTAAAGGAACTGGACGATGAGGATACGGTGTCCCTGAAGGAAGCGGACCGGCGCGTGCAGGCCGACCGGCGGGAGAAGATCCTCAAGGACCAGCGGGATGCCTTCCTGCGCGCCCAGGGGGTGACGCCGCTGGATGAGGAGGCGGAGGATGTGGACGAGGAGGCCCTGGACGCCCAGCAGAAGATCGTCGACAAGATCCAGATGCGGGAGGCGGCCAGCATCCTGGCCGATGCCGTGCGCGCCGAGGCCCAGCGCGTGCGGGAGGCCAACCGGAACTGACGGCGCTCGTCCCGCTCCTTATTTCCCCATACAGGCTTCATCTGCTGTAACTGTACAGCCCCCCTCCCCAACCCTCCCCCGCGAAGGGGGGGAGGGGGCTTAAGAATCGTCGGCTTGTGCCATCCATGCCATTTCTGGCGGAGGGGGTGAAGGTTTACCCTGTCCCCAGTCCGCCCCAGTGCCGGGGAGAGGGTAAAATAGGCCCTTTGCTGCTGGTCAGCCCTCCCTGACGGGGAGGCGGTTGGGGACGGAGGGAAAGGCACATGACGATGGATCTTGCGGGTTATCGGCGCCGCCTGGGGGCCATTGTCGAGGCGGGGCTGGCGCACCCGTTCCGTGGCGGACGGGTCGGTCTGGAGAAGGAGGCCCTGCGCGTGTCGCCGGCGGGCACCATCTCGGCCAAACCGCACCCGCCGGCCTTCGGCTCGGCCCTGACCCACCCCCACATCACCACCGACTTTTCCGAAGCCCTGCTGGAACTGATCACGCCACCCCTGGCCGACGCGGGGGAGGTGCTGGGGTTTCTGGATGACCTGCATCGCTTCGTCCTGGCCGGGCTGGAGGACGAGATCCTCTGGGGGGCGAGCATGCCCTGCATCCTCGAGGGCGGGGAGGGGATTCCCCTGGCGCGTTATGGGTCGTCCAACGCGGCGCGGATGAAGACCCTGTACCGGCGTGGCCTGGGCTATCGCTATGGCCGGACCATGCAGGTGATCGCCGGGGTCCATTACAACTTTTCCTTCAGCGATGACTTCTGGACGGGCTATCAGGCCCTGGTGGGTAGGCTGGCGCAGTCGGCCCTGGCGGGGGGAACGCAGTCGGGTGACGGCCGGACGATTCAGGAATGGGTCCGGCTCGCCGAACTGGCGGCGGCGGATGCCGGTCACTTCCGCTCCGAGGTCTATCTGGGCCTGGTGCGCAACATCCAGCGCTACGGCTGGCTGGTGCCCTACCTCTTTGGCGCCTCGCCCGCGGTGTGCAAGACCTTTGTCCAGGATTTCGTCCTGGAGGCCCAGAGCGGCCTGGTGCCCTTCGACGAGCATACCCTCTATTACCCGCATGCCACCTCCCTGCGCCTGGGCGATATTGGCTACCAGAATCGCCAGGAGGAGGGCACGGGGCTGAAGGCCAATTACGACAGTCTGGACGCCTACGTGCGCAGCCTGTCCTGGGCCATCAGCACCCCCTGTCCCCATTACGAGGCGATCGGGGTCAAGGTCGCCGGGGACTACCGGCAACTCAATGCCAATGTCCTGCAGATCGAGAACGAATATTACAGCTCGGTGCGCCCCAAGGCGGTGGTGGACTGGCTGGAGAAGCCGACCCAGGCCCTGCGGCGCAAGGGGGTGGCCTACATCGAGGTGCGCTCCTTCGACGTGAATGCCTTCGTCCCCAACGGGGTGGACCCGGAGCAACTCCATTTCATGGCGGCCTTCGTCCGCTTTTGCCTGCTGGCCGACAGCCCCCCTATCCAGCCCCGGGAGCGGCGCGCCATCGATGACAATCTCCTGCTGGTCGCCCACCGTGGCCGGGAACCGGGGCTGTGCATGGAGCGGGATGGCCAGCCGGTGGCCCTGCGGGAGTGGGCCCTGGAGTTGCTGGCGGCGATGGCGCCGGTAGCGGATCTGGTGGACGGCGGCCTGGGTCCCGCGGCGGTTGACCAACGCGCCGCCGGGACCGGCGCGGCGAGTCTGGCCCGGCAGCGTGCCAAGGTCCTGGAGCCGGATCTGACGCCCTCGGCGCGGATGCTGGCGGAGATGCGGGAGCGGGGGGAGAGTTTCTTCGCCCTGGCCCAGCGGTTGTCCCAGGCCCATCGCCGTGCCCTACTGTCCCAGCCCCTGGCCCCGGAACGGCTGGCGATGCTGGAGGATCTGAGCAGGTCCTCGCTGCTGCGCCAGGCGCGGATCGAGGCGGAAGACGATCTTGATTTCGATACCTTTCTCGACCGTTATCTGGCTGGAGATTGATCACCCGACCCTTCTCCTGGCAGGGGATGCCGGGAATTCATCCCTGGAGGCTTGCCCGCCGCATCTCCGCGGACAAGGCCGCCGCCAGACGCCACCCAACCCTGCCCGCGGTCTGCCCTATTCCCCCTTGGATCCCCCACGGCCCCGCCACTTATCGCAGTGCCGCGGGGATGGTGCGATCCCCGCGGGCGCTGGTGGCCGCGGTAGAGCCGCAGTCGTATCCGTTCAGACCCCTCCCGCCCTGGAGATGGCTTTGGAGGCACAAGCCGCTGATTCTCCAACTCCCTCCCCCCGGTTGGGGGAGGGCTGGGGAGAGGGGGTCTGAACGGTTACCCGCAGTCTAAATTCCACCAGAGGGCGTATATAATGCCCAACTGATTTTCGGGCTTAGTCTTTTTCAGCTTTTCTTTGGACGGGTAACTCATGAATGTCAAGGTCTTATTCTCCAGTTGGCTGGCCATGCTTGGCCTGCTGGGCACCCTGGCGGGCATAGCCCGGGCCGAGACCATCTCCCTGACCTACGCCAATTTTCCGCCAGCGGTCACCTTCCCGAGCGTGCAGATGGAACGGTGGGCGGATGAGGTGGAAAAGCGCACCCAGGGCAAGGTGAAGATCCGCACCTTTCCCGGCGGCACCCTGCTGGGGGCCAAGAACATGCTGGAGGGGGTCACCGCCGGCACCGCCGACATCGGCAATTTTGCCATGAGCTATCAGCCCGGCCGGTTCCCGGTGGCGGAGGCGGTGGACCTCTACCATGGCTTCACCAGCGCCAAGGTCGCCAGCCTGGTGCTCCTGGACCTGGTGGATAAGTACCAGCCCGAGGAGTTCGAAAAGGTCAAGATCCTGACCCTCTTCACCTGTCCGCCCACCAATCTGATGACCAAGTCACCGGTGAAGTCCCTGCAGGAACTGAAGGGCATGGAACTGCGGGTGGCGGGGACCAGCGCCGAGATCCTGAAGCTGCTCGGCGGCACGCCGGTGGCCATGCCCCAGTCCGAGACCCCGGAGGCCCTGCAGAAGGGGGTGGTCAAGGGCATCGTCTCCTCCCTGGAGATTCTCCAGGACTTCAAGTTCGCCGCCTACACCCCCAACGTGACGCTGGTCGACCTGCCGGTGGTCTCCTTCGCGGTGGTGATGAACAAGGCCAAGTGGGAGGCCCTGCCCGCGGATGTCCAGCAGGTGATGAACGACCTGGTGCGGGAACAGGCGGAGTGGACCGGGGCCTACGTCGATGCCCATGCCGCCGAGGCCCTGGCCTGGTCGGAGAAGGAATATCAGTTGCAGCAGTTCCGCCTGCCCCCGACGGAGCAGGAGCGTATCGCCACCCTGCTCGCACCCCTGACCAATGTATACATCAGGAAGGTCAGCGCCCAGGGCCTGGATGGCGAGCAAATCGTCCAGGATGTACAGGCCCTCAAGGCCAAGTACGAGGCGGCGGGGAACTAAGAAACCGCCCATCAATGACTTCCCGCATTGACAGGGGCCCGTCGGGCGCCAATCTCGGCTGGCTGCCCTGAGGATTGCATGAACACCGAGCCTTCACCCCCGATAGCCGCGGAACTTCTGGACTATCTCTCCCGCGCCTTCATGGTGATCGGCGGTATCGCCCTGGGGTTGCTGGTGCTCCTGGCAACCGCCAACGTGGCGGCGCGCTTGCTGGGTTTGCCCTTCGCTGGCGCCTATGAGGTGGTCGCCTTCCTCGGCGCCCTGGTGACCGCCAGCGCCCTGGCCTATACCCAGTTGCGGCGTGATCACATCATGGTGGACATCATCACCTGTCGCTATCCGCCGCTGATCAAGCGTGGCGTGGACGCGCTCAGTGACCTGCTGGCCCTGTCCCTGTTCGGTATCCTCACCTGGCAGGTCTGGATGTGGGGCGACAAGATCCGCCTGGCCGGGGAACGGTCGGAGACCCTGCAACTCAGTTTCCACCCCTTCATCTATGGCGTGGCGGTGGGCTTTGGCCTGCTGACCCTGGTCCTGGCGTTGCAGATGGTCCAGGCGCTGGTGGGCGGGGAGCGGCAAAAGGCCCCTGCCGGCGGGACGGATTCGTGAGCGGTCCCTTGCTGGGGCTGGCGGGCATCGCGGCCATGCTGCTGATGCTCTTCTTCCTGCGCCTCCCCGCGGGCTTCGTCATGCTGGTGGTGGGGTTCTTCGGCTTCGCCGCCGCCACCTCCTTCGATGCCGCGGCGACCATGCTGGGCAGCGAAATCTGGTCGAGCTTTTCCAATTACGGCCTGACCGTCATCCCGCTCTTCATCCTGGTGGGGGAGATCGTCCACTACGCCGGCTACAACAACGGGCTCTACTTCGCCACCCACAAGTGGTTCGGGCATCGCCGGGGCGGGCTGGCGATGACCACCATCATGGCCTCGGCGGCCTTTTCCGCCATCAGCGGCTCCAACACGGCGACGGCGGCGACCATGAGCGCCGTCGCCATCCCGGCGATGAAGGAGTACAAGTACCACCCCCTGCTGAACGCCGGCTCGGTCTGCGCCGGCTCGACCCTGGGGGTGCTGATCCCACCGAGCATCGTGCTGGTGGTCTACGGGCTCTACACCGGGCAGTCGATTGGCAAGCTGTTCTTTGGCAATGTCATTCCCAGCGTCATCCTCACCCTGCTCATCCTCGGCACCGTGATGCTGCTGTGCCGGCGCCATCCGGACTGGGGCCCGGCGGGGGAACGCAGCGGTTGGCGCGAGCGCCTGCGGGCCCTGCCGGAGGCCCTGGACATCCTCCTGCTGTTCGGGGTGATCATGTTCGCCCTCTTCACCGGGGTGGTGACGGCGACGGAGGCGGCGGCGGTGGCGAGCTTCCTCGCCATGGTCATCGCCGGGCTGCGCCGGAAGCTGACCTGGCACAAGCTGGTGGGGGCCTTCGCGGCGACGCTGCGCATCTCCTGCATGGTGTTCATGATCGTGGCCGGGGCGCTGATTTTCGCCAAGTTTCTGACCGTGACCGGTCTGCCGGCGGAGACGGCGGCCTGGATCGGCGACCTGGATCTGCCCCCCTGGATGGTCCTGTGGGTCATCCTGCTGTGCTACATCATCGGCGGTTGCATCATGGACGCCCTGGCCTTTCTGCTGGTGTCCCTGCCCATCTTTTACCCCCTGGTGACCCAGTTGGGCTATGACCCGATCTGGTTCGGGCAGGTGATCACCCTGGTGACGACCATGGGCTCGATCATGCCGCCGATCGGCATCTGCTGTTACGTGGTGGCAGGGATGTCGGGGCTGCCCCTCAAGACGGTGTTCCGCAGCGCCCTGTACTATCTGCCGGCTTATCTGCTGGCCATTCTGGTGCTGATGATCTCGCCCTACTGGACGGTGCTGGTACTGTCGGATCTGGTGCGGTGAGCTATCGCTGGCCGGAATGGCGGTCGCGCGGCGGATGTAATCCCCTCGCGCAGCGGATCTGATCCCCATCTTCTGGCTTTTAGAGCAGACACCCAGGGCAAGCCCCCCAACCAACCAGCGATGACAACCCTGGCAAGAATTCTGATGGTAAGCGTTCACACCCCTGCCGCGGCCTGGGCTAGCCTAGGTAGCCTAACCCGCTGATGCTCTTGCTCCCTCCCCCCCGGTTGGGGGAGGGTTGGGGAGAGGGGGGCCGAACGCTTACTTCTGATGTTAAATGGGTGATCAGCCCTCCAATCAATCCTGACCCGAATCACGGGATGGTCTTAGCGTGGCAATCGAGTTTTTGATGGGCAATGAGGCGATCGGCCTGGGGGCCATCGCCGCGGGCGTGGGCGTGGTGACCGGTTATCCGGGAACGCCTTCCAGCGAGATCCTGCCGACGGTCTCCAAACGGAGCCCCGGGGGGATCCATGTGGAGTGGTCGGTCAACGAGAAGGTGGCGCTGGAGGTGGCCGCAGGGGCGGCCATGGCCGGGGCGCGGTCGCTGGTGACCATGAAGCAGGTGGGTCTCAACGTTGCCGCCGATCCGCTGATGAGCCTGGCCTACCTGGGGGTCAAGGGCGGCATGGTGGTGGTGGTCGCGGATGATCCCGGGCCCATTTCGTCCCAGACCGAGCAGGACACCCGCACCTTTAGCCTCTTCGCCAAGCTGCCGGTCTTCGACCCGGCGACCCCGGAGGAGGCCTACGAGATGATCATCGATGCCTTCGAGTTGTCGGAGCGCCATGGGACCCCGGTGCTGTTCCGGCCCACCACCCGGGTCTGTCATGGCAACGCCCCGGTGATGCTGCGCGAGGAGGTGGCAGAGCGGCCGGTGCCGGGCTTTGTCAAAGACCCCAAGTGGGTCATCTTCCCGCGCCTGTCCTATCAGAACCATCTGCGCCTGGAGGCCCTGCTGCCGCGGATCGGGGAGGAGTTTTCCGCCTATCGCTTCAATACCCTGTCGGGCACGGGGCGATTGGGGCTGGTCACCCAGGGGATCAGCGCCGGCTATCTGGGGGAGGCCCTGGCGATCCTGGCGGAGGGGGCGGGCGGCGGTCACGCCGCGGGGAGCATCCCCGAGCACAAACTGCTGCGCCTGGGGGCCCCGCACCCCTTCCCCAAACGCCTGGCCCTGGAGTTCCTGACCGGGCTTGACCGGGTGCTGGTCGTCGAGGAACTGGACCCCTTCATCGAACGCGAGTTGCAGCGTCTGGCGGGTGAGCATCACCTGCCGGTGACGGTGCTGGGCAAGGGCAGTGGCCATGTCCAGGTGGCGGGGGAGAACAGCGTCGCCGCCGTGACCGGGGTGGTGGCGGACTTTTTCGGGCTGGAGCCACCCCTCACCCCGACCTGCGCCGATGTCCCGGCCCCGGACCCGGTCCTGATCGAGCCGCCCCCCCGCCCGCCGGTATTGTGCGCCGGCTGCTCGCACCGCTCCTCCTTCCTCGCTGTCAAGCTGGCGATGCGCCGGCGCAAGGCGGTCTTCGGCGGGGATATCGGCTGCTACACCCTGGGCAATGCCAAGCCCCTGGACATGGTGGATACCTGTCTGTGCATGGGGGCGGGCATCACCATCGCCCAGGGCCTGCATGTGGTGGAGCCGGACAAGGTGCACTTCGCCTTCATCGGCGACTCGACCTTTTTCCATACCGGTATCCCCGGGGTGATCAACGCCGTCTACAACCAGACGAACATCGTGCTGGTGGTGCTGGACAATTCGACCACGGCCATGACCGGTTTGCAGCCCCACCCGGGCACGGGCGATACCCTGATGGGGGACATCAGTCCCAAGATCGATATCGCCGGGCTGCTGCGGGCCATCGGCGTGAAACACGTGGAGGCCTGCGATCCGCTCCAGTTCGAGGTGGCCAAGGCGGCGGTTAATCGGGCGGTGGATGCGGCGGCCACCGGGGTGGCGGCGATCATCTTCGAGTCGCCCTGCATCCATCTCATCCCCTCCGGGCCGAGCTATGTCATCGAGGACGAGGCCTGCAAGTGCAAGCTGTGTATCACCCGCCTCGGCTGTCCGGCGATCCTGCTGGACGATGGCAAGGTGGTGATCGACAACGACCTCTGCTACGGCTGCGACGTGTGCCTGCAACTGTGTCCCTTCGATGCCATCAAGATCGTCGGCGCCGACGCCCAGGCGGAGGTGACGGCATGAGCCAGTATGTTCACAGATCAGCCCACCCCGGGCACCTGAGGCAGGGCGTTTATGCGGCCCGAGCGGAGGCAATGGCATGAGCGGAAATATGAATCTCATCATTGCCGGCGTGGGCGGCCAGGGGATCGTCCTGGCGGCCAAGCTGGTGGCGCGGGCCGCCATGAACGCGGGGTTGCGGGTGCGGACCTCGGAGACTATCGGCATGGCCCAACGGGGCGGCTCGGTGGTTAGCCATGTGCGGGTAGCGGAGTCGCCGATCGCCTCCCCCCTGGTCTCCCCGGGCCGGGCGGATGCCCTGCTCGGTTTCGAGCCGGGGGAGGCGGTCCGCTGCCTCTCCTTTCTGCGGCCGGGAGGGGTCATCGTTGCCAACGCCCATCCGGTGGCCCCGGTATCCGCGGCCCTGAATCAGCAAAGCTATCACGGCGCGGACATGCTGACGCGCCTGGGCCAGTGCGGGGCGCGGCTGGTGGTGGTCGATGGCGACGCCCTGTGCGCGGAGGTCGGATCAACCCAGGTCCTGAACGTGGCCCTGATCGGGGCCGCGGCGGGGGCGGGGGCCCTGGGCTTCACGGTGGAGCAACTTGAAGACGCCATCCGGGCCTCGGTGCGCGAGAAGTTCATCGCGCTGAATATCCGGGCCCTGCATGCCGGGGCGTGTCAGCCCCATGCGCTTGCGCCAGGCCTTTTCGCCAATCGGCCACAAGCCGGGTCTATCCGGACAACGTTAGCCAGGTCAACCCAACCCCAGGTGTCACCGTGATCGAATCTCCCTTTCAGAAGCCGGCCCAGCTCGAGACCATCCAGCGCCAACTGGTCACCCTCAAGGCGCGCAGCCCCTTCTATCGTCAGAAGTTCGCCGACCTGGACCTTGCTGACCTTCAGACCTGGGAGGACTTTGGCCGGCTGCCCTTCACCGAGAAGGCGGACCTGCGCCAGGCCTATCCCCTGGGCCTCCAGGCCGCGCCGGACGAAGAGATCGTGCGCATTCACTCCTCGTCGGGCACCACTGGCACGCCGGTGATCATCCCCTACACCCAGACCGATGTCAGCGACTGGGCGGAGATGTTCGCCCGCTGCTACGCCATGGCCGGCGTCACGCCCCTGGACCGGGTCCACATCACCCCGGGCTATGGCCTCTGGACCGCCGGCATCGGCTTTCAGGCGGGGGCGGAGAAGCTGGGCGCCATGGTGGTGCCCATGGGGCCGGGGAACACGGACAAACAGTTGCAGATGATGATCGACCTCAGGAGCACGGCGCTCTGCGCTACCTCCTCCTACGCCCTGCTGCTGGCGGAGGAGATCGAGCGGCGCGGGATCAGGGACAAAATTCACCTGCGCAAGGGCATCATCGGCTCGGAGCGCTGGGGGGAGAAGATGCGCCGGCGCATCGCCGAGGAGTTGGGGGTCAAGCTCTATGACATCTATGGCCTGACCGAGATCTATGGCCCCGGCATCGGTATCTCCTGCGACCACCAGTGCGGCATGCATTACTGGGATGATTATCTCTATTTCGAGATCATCGACCAGCACAGCGGCGCGTCCCTACCGCCGGGCCAGATCGGCGAACTGGTCATCACCACCCTACGCAAGCAGGGGGCGCCCCTGATCCGCTACCGCACCCACGACCTGACGCGCCTCATCCCCGGCGACTGCCCCTGCGGGTCACCCTATCCCCGCATCGATGACATCCTGGGCCGTACCGACGATATGGTGAAGGTCAAGGGGGTCATCATCTACCCGGCGCAGATCGACGAGATCCTGCGCGAGGTGGAGGGGGTGAGCAGCGAGTTCCAGGTCATGATCGACCATATCGAGGGTCATGACGTCATGACCGTCTTCTTCGAGACCGCCGCGGACAGCCACCGCGAGGGTCTGGAGGCGGCGGTGCGCCTGCGCTGCAAGCAGCGCCTGGGCCTGACCATCGTGCCCAAGGCGGTGGCTATTGGCGACCTGCCGCGCAGCGAGAAGAAGACCAGCCGGGTGTTCGATAACCGCTACTGAGCTATGCTGCCCAATACCCGCGTATGATTAAAGTTATGACTTTCAATATTCGCATGGGGCTGGCCAATGATGGCATGAACCATTGGCGGTATCGAAAGTCGCTGGCTTTGGGGCGAATCAATGCCTTTAAACCGGATTTGCTCGGCATCCAGGAGTGCTATGACGATGAGGCCCAAGCTGGTTTTTTACAGCAGCATTTAGCGGGTTATGAATTTTACGGTGTGCAACGGGGCGGGCACAGTGGGGCAGCCATGGAGATGGCTCCGGCCTTGGTTAATAAATCCAGTTTCAGGGTGTTGGAATCGGGCTGTTTTTGGTTGAGTGAAACGCCACGGCAAGCAGCTAGTCTGAGTTGGGACGCGGCATTTCCCCGTACCTGTCTGTGGTTTCGTTTGTGGCATCTTGACACGCGAAAAGAGTTGATTTTTTTAAACACGCACTTTGATTATCAACCGGTTGCCATGGTTGAATCGGCTAAGGTGTTGCGGGCCTGGATTAGGGAGCAAGCCAACATGCCGTTGATTGTTAATGGGGATTTCAATGCTGATAAGCAGTCTGAGACGTATCGCATTTTAACTGGACAGCTAGTAGATGTTCACCCAAATGATGATAGTACGTTTCATGACTATGGCAGGATTGATAAGGGTTGTCCGATCGATTGGATACTGATGTCCGCCCATTTTGAAATAAAAAGCAGTCGCATGGATTGTTATCATGAAAATAATCTTTATCCGTCGGATCATTATCCGCTGCTTGGGATCTTGGATTGGAAAGCGTGAGATTAATCGCGTGGGGTTTTGGATAAATTAAACCTGCGAAAATAATAGGAAGAATAGATGCCCATGCGGCCCGCTGAAAATTTTTTTAGGGATTTTGTTCGTGTTGCGGGGCCATTCTGGTTTTCTGAAAATAAGCATGCCATATGGCGTTGGACGGTCATTCTGGTCGTTTTGACTATCTTGCAGATTGTCATGGCGGTGCTGGTCAATAAGTGGAACGCGGCCTTGTTTGACGCGATAGAACAGCATTCGATGTCCGGCCTGACCAGGCAGATCCTGGTGCTTTTGGCGATCATGCTCGCCAGTATTTTAATCACGGTATCCCATTTGACCGTTAAACGGCGACTGATGATTGACTGGCGTACCTGGTTGACCGAAAAGGTCACTGACCGCTGGATGAGCGATGGTCGCCATTACCTGGTTTCGCACATGCCGGGGGAGCATGACAACCCGGACGAACGGATTGCCGAAGATTGCCGAATAGCCACGGAATCGGCGATTTCGTTGGGACACTCCCTGTTTTATTCCTGTTTGTCATTGATTAGTTTTACGCAGATTCTCTGGTCCTTGTCCGGCGTCATCACCCTGGATATTGGTGTCACCTTTGATCTACCCGGCCATTTGGTGTGGATTGCCATTATCTATGCGGGCCTGGCCTCCTGGCTGGGGTGGCTGGTGGGTATCCCTTTAACCAGAGCCACCAATGTCAATCAAACAGTGGAAGCCAATTATCGTTCAGGGTTAATCGATGCCCGGGAAAACAGTCAAGCCATTGCCTTGATCGAGGCGGAGAGCTTCGAAAAAAAGCGCTTTAAGAAATTATTTACCCAGATCCAGGAAGTATGGGCGCAGCAAACGGCGGCATGGCAATATATCCTGGCGTTCAGTACGGGTTACGGGCTCTTGTCGATGGCCTTTCCCGTCTTGCTGTCCTCGCCCCGCTATATATCCGGGGCGATCACCCTGGGCGCCTTGATGCAATCCGCGCAGGCCTTTCAGGAAATGGCGTCGGCTTTGTCCTGGCCCGTGAACAATCTGGCCAGTATTGCCTTGTGGCGGGCCTCGGTGGAGCGGGTCTTGGGACTGATTAAGGCCCTGGACGCGGTGGATGACGAGATCGCCAGGCCCGAAAATCATTGGATAGTGGTCGAGAAAACCAATCAGCCCGTTCTGGCGTTTCGTGATTTGACCATCGCTAAACTGAACGGTCCCGTACTGGTGAGCGGTATCAACATGGAAATCCAGCAGGGCGACCATGTGTTGATCACGGGCAACACCTTCACGGGGGCCAAGTTATTCCGTGCCATTGCGCAACTGCGTCCCTGGGGAACCGGTAGGATAGAATTGCCGGTTAATGATCGATGTTTCTTTATGCCGCCGCGTCCTCATCTCCCCGCCAACTTTACCCTGCGTGAAGCGATCTGTTATCCCAAGTCGGAATCCTGTTTTACTCCCGAGGAATTAACGCAAACGCTCAAGCTGGTCGGGTTGGAGCATCTGGTCGAACAACTGGACAACGTGGATGTCTGGGCGCGCAGTCTATCGCGCAATGAACAACAACGTCTGGGGATGGTGCGTTTGTTGCTGAATAAACCGCTATGGATATTTCTGCAGGAAGCCTTCGATTCCTTGGATGCCGAGAGTGAAGAGAAGATGTTGCGCCTAATCGATCAATATTTGCCCAATGCCACCTTGTTAAGCATCACTAACCTGGAAACCGCGCCCCTGTTCCACGACAGAACCTTACATTTCCCGGGAGAATGACATGTCTCATCCCAAAAAACTTCGTGGCGTGAATCTGGGTGGCTGGCTGGTTCTGGAAAAATGGATCGCTCCGAGTGTATTCGAGGGGCTTGCGGCGCGGGACGAGACCTCCTTTTGCGTGGAATTGGGCATTGAAGAGGCGACCAGGCGCTTGCAGCGGCACTGGAATACATTCATCACCAAGGGGGATTTTCACTGGCTTGCCAGCGTCGGCATGAATGCCGTGCGATTACCCGTTGGACATTGGCTGTTCGGAAAAAACTATCCCTATCATCCTGCTTATGGAGATAGCCGCCATCCCTATGTCGAAGGCGGGTTGGCGATCGTGGACCAGGTGATGCAATGGGCGGAGGAGTATGGATTAGCCGTCATCCTTGATCTGCACGCGGCCCCAGGATGCCAGAATGGCTTTGATAATGGCGGCATCATGGATGTGTGCGACTGGCACACCCGCCGGGAATACATCGATCACGCCTTGAACGTCCTGGCATGGTTGGCCGAGCGTTATCGTCATGCCCCGGCCCTGCATGGCATCGAGGTGTTAAACGAACCGCGTTGGGATATAGCTACGGAACTACTGAAAAGTTATTACCTTGACGCCTATCGGCGGATTCGCGAATATTGCGCGCCAGACAAGGTGGCCCTGGTGTTTCATGATGGCTTCCGCGCCCACGGATGTTATTCAGGCTTCATGCAGCCGCCTGAATTTCAGAATGTTATTTTTGATATTCATCGTTATCAATGTTTTGTCCGTGAGGATATGGATCTGGATATTTACGGGCACCTGGAAAAATGCGTGGTCGATCTGAAAAATGAAGCCGATAGTATCCGCGAGGAATTAAAACTGCCGGTTTATTGCGGGGAATGGAGTCTGGGTCTGGTACTAAAGGAAGTATCCCTCTGGGCGGAAGGTCCTGTTAATCATGCCCTAGAGCGGATGGACGCCTACCAACTGGCACTGGCTTATCGCGGTTATGCAGCGGCGCAGATGCTGACGTTTGAGAAATACCTGGGGTGGTTTTTCTGGACTTATAAAACAGAAACCACGCCAGCCTGGTGTTTCCGGGAATGCGTGGCACGCGGTTGGATCCCAACGGGCCTTGGTACCTAGGGCCAACCTCTCCACCCGCAGGGCCCGTAGCGTCACGCGCTGAACACGGAGGTAGAACGTACCCGCGGCCTACCTGAGCTACCTTGGCAGCTTGGTCGAGCGGGGGTGAGGCGCTGGTCGTGAAAATCGCGCCAGGCGGACCCAGCGCTGTGACTAATGGCCAGGCCCCGTCAGCCGGTCGAGGCGCAGGCGCTCGCGGTGATCGAAGAGGCGCCGTGAACCCACCCAGATGGCGGCGGCGCTGCCGAGGCCGGTGCCCGCGGTGATGAGGAACAGGATCATCATCTGATACTTGGCGGCCTCCATGGGCGGGCTGCCAGAGAGGATCTGGCCGGTCATCATCCCCGGCAGGCTTACCAGGCCGGCGGCGGCCATGGAGTTGACGATGGGGATGAGCCCTGCGCGCATGGAGTCGCGGCGGATGTCACGGATGGCGCACTCCCAACTCTGCCCCAGCAGCAGCCGGGCCTCGATGCGGCCGCGACCCTCCCAGGCCTGGCGGCTGAGGTTGTCGAGGGAGATGGCGATGCCGCTCATGGTGTTGCCCAGGAGCATGCCCAGGAGGGGGATGAGGTATTGGGGCTGCCACCAGGGCTCCACGCCGATGATCAGGGTCAGGGCAAGGAGGATGACGCTGAACGAGGACAGGAACATGGACAGGGTGCCGATCCCGAAGCCCCAGGCGCCACGGTAGCGGTGTTTCTGGCGGGCCATGACCTCCCAGCCGGCCACGCCCAGCATGATCAGGGTCCAGAGGCCGATGAAGGCGAAGCTGGTCTGGGCGAAGAGAAAGTTCAGCACCAGGCCGATGAGGCTGAGCTGGATGACGCTGCGCAGGGCGGCGATCAGGACGCGCTGTTCCACGCCCAGGTGCAGGCGCCAGGAGAGGAGGGCGAGGAGCAGGACCAGGCTGGCGGCCAGGGCCAGGTCCAAGGGGCTGAGGCTGATCAGTTCCATTAGTTGGGCCTCTCTGGCTGGGGCCGACCGTGCTGGGCATGGCCCAAAATCCCGTGACGCTGGCCAGGTCCTGACTGGTGTTCTCGGGTTATGGGTGAGGCGGGGTCCCCAAGCCCCAGCCCCGCTGCTGGTTCCTCTTCCTCTAGCCGGTCGCCGCGGATGACCAGTCGCCGGGCGCTGGCCAGTCCCGGTGCCGGTTGGGCCAGGCGCTGGCGCTGTTCCGGGTCGTGGCTGACCCAGAGGACCGGGGCGGCCCATTCGCGGCGGTAGTCCTGGATCAGGGCCTCGACCCGGTCGCGGTTGGGAGGATCGAGGTTGGCGGTGGCCTCGTCGAGGAGGAGGGCCTGGGGCTGGTGGGCGAGGAGCCGGGCGAGGGCGAGGCGCTGGCGTTCGCCGGTGGAGAGGCGGCCGACCTGCCAGTCCAGGACCTCGGGCCCGAAGCCCAGCCGCTCGAGGAGCTGCGGGTCGTGGCGGGCGGGGAAGTGGTCGCCCACCCGGTCGTACCACCAGAAGGCCTCCGCCGGGAGCAGGCCGACGCGGCGGCGCCACTCCGGGGCGGGGAGTGCAGCGCAGGGGGTGCCGTCGAGCCACATCTCGCCCTGGTGCTCGTCCAGGTCGGCCAGGGCGCGCAGCAGCAGGCTCTTGCCGGAGCCGGAGGGACCGGAGAGGAAGACCAGTGCCCCGGGGGCGATCTGGAGGTCGATGGGGGCCAGGTTGCGGGTCTTCAGGCCCTGGAGTCGCAGTAGGGGCATGGTCAATCCGCTCGCCGGGTGAAGATGAGGTCCCAGACCCCGTGCCCAAGGCCTCGGCCGCGCCGCTCGAACTTGGTGAGGGGGCGGTCCGCGGGGCGGGGGGCGAACTGGCCGGAGCCCGCGGTGTTGAGGAAGCGATCCGCGGCGGCGGTCAGGACCTCCAGCATCTGCTGGGCGTAGGGTTCCCAATCGGTGGCGGCGTGGAAGGTACCGCCGGGGTGCAGGACCCGGGCCAGCTTGCTCAGAAAGTCAGGGTTGAGGAGGCGCCGCTTGTGGTGGCGCTGCTTGGGCCAGGGGTCGGGGAAGAAGAGGTAGACGCCGGCGAGACTGGCGGGGGGTAGGCCGCTGGCCAGCAGTTCCACGGCGTCCTGGCGCAGCAGGCGGAGGTTGGTGAGGCATTGCCGCTCGCAGGCCAGGAGCAGGTGCCCGACGCCGGGGGCGTGGACCTCGACGCCGAGGAAGTTGCGCTCCGGGTGGCGCTCCGCCAGGATCGCCAGGGTCTCGCCGTTGCCGAAGCCGATCTCCAGCCAGACGGGCTGGTCATTACCAAACAGCGCCGCCAGGTCCAGGCATTCGCCGGGCTGGCGGTCGATGCCATAGCGAGGCCACAGCTCGGCGAAGGCACGGGCCTGGGCCTGGGTGAGGCGTCCCTGGCGAAGGACAAAGCTGCGGATGGGCCGCCGGGGGTGCTGGGTCCCGGGGGCGGCCGGGGAATCAGGTGCAGCGTTCCTGAGGACGGCGCCGGTCTCGGGCTCAGGTGCGCCGTCCGGCTGTCTTAAGCGCTGACCAGCGCTGCCATCCTCCAGCCCGGCGCGCTGATCAGCGCGGTCATCCGTCGGCCGCAAGCGCTGACGAGCACTGCCATCCTTCGGCATTGGGTGCTGGCCGATGCCGTCAAGCTCATGGCTTGATCCCCGGCAAATGCCACCATCCTCCCAGCCGGGGTGGCTGGCGGAGCACGCCAGGCTGGTGGTCCCCGAAGGGCTTGAGAGGGCGCTCAGAAGAAGAGCCCCTCCACCGGCGAAGAGGCGGAGGCGAAGCGCTTGGCGGGCATACGGCCGGCAAGGAAGGCCTCACGGCCGGCCTGGATGGCCTTGCGCATGGCACTGGCCATGAGCACCGGCTCGCGGGCGGCGGCGATGGCGGTGTTCATAAGGACGCCGTCGCAGCCCAGTTCCATGGCTACGGCGGCGTCGGAGGCGGTGCCGACGCCGGCGTCCACCAGGATCGGCACCTTGGCGTTCTCAATGATGGTAAGGATGTTGAGCTTGTTGCGGATGCCCAGGCCGGAGCCAATGGGGGCGGCGAGGGGCATGACGGCGCAGCAGCCGACCTCTTCCAGGCGCTTGGCCATTATGGGGTCATCGTTGGTGTAGACCATGACGTCGAAGCCGTCCTTGACCAGTTCTTCCGCGGCCTGGAGGGTGGCGACGACATCGGGGAAGAGGGTCTGCTGGTCCCCCAGCACCTCTAGCTTGCAGAGGTTGTGGCCGTCGAGTAGTTCCCGCGCCAGGCGGCAGGTACGCACCGCGGTCTTGGCGTCGTAACAGCCGGCGGTGTTGGGGAGGATGGTGTAACGATCCGGGGGCAGGACCTCGAGGATGTTGGGCTCATCCTGGCTCTGGCCGATGTTAGTGCGGCGGACGGCGATGGTGACGATCTCGGCGCCACTGGCCGCGATGGCGGCCTGGGTCTCGGCGTGATCCTTGTATTTGCCAGTTCCCACCAGGAGGCGGGAACTGAAGGTGCGGCCGGCGACGGTGAAGGTGTCAGGGGCAGGGCGGGTGCTGTACATGGTAGGCGTGATTAGCGTGATTGGCGTGATTAGCGGGGATGGCGGTCGCGGCGAGGTTATCGGCGGGACGCGTCCATCCGCCAGTTCGTTTGAATCTGTCCCACCCCGGGCGGCAACCGCAGGGCCAGGGTATCCGTGCCGCAATCGCTTGAAAAGCACAGTGGGTTCGGGGGGCGGTGAATTCTGTCCGGGCTGAGCAAGGATAACCCCAGCCGTTGGGCCGGGAGGAAGTCCGAAGCGGATCAGCCGGGTTTTCCCCCGTCCTCCCGCACCAGGGCGTAGTCGGTGCTACGCACCCCCCGCATGAGCATGGCGGTGTCTTCGCTGGCGACGCCCAGACTCTCCAGGGCCTCGGCCGCCAGGCGCAGGCTGGCCTCCACCGCCTCGGGAAAGGCCTTGTTGGCACCGGCCTGGATCAGGGCCTGGCTGGAATCCAGATCCCGGGCCCGGGCGACGATGGCGGCGCGGGGCGCGAGATCGCGGATCAGGCGGGTGGCGCGTAGGGCGGCCTGGCGGTTATCGAGGGTTATGACCACCAGGTCCACCTTGTCGATTCGGGCAGCCAGCAGCAGGTCCAGATCGGTGACGTCGCCGTAGTACACCGGGTGGCCCAGGCGGCGGAATTCTTCCACCCGCGCAGGGTCCATGTCGAAGGCCAGGTAAGGGACGCCGCTGCTGGAGAGTATGGTGCCGATGGCATGGCCCACCCGACCATAGCCGGCCACCAGGGCACGGGCGTCGATCTCGGCCCCTTCGAGGGAGAAACGAAAGGCCTCGTCCCCCGTGGCCCCAGGGACGGGGATGCGTGCCGCCAAGGTGTCGCCGGCCTTTACCAGTAGAGGGGTGATGAGCATGCTGAAGGAGATGATGCCGATGGCCAAGATGAAGGTGCTGTCGTCGATGATGCCCATGGCCTTGGCGGCACCGAAGACCACGAAGCCGAATTCGCCCCCCTGAGAAAGGATGAAGGCGACGCGGGTGGCGGTCTGACGGGTCTCGCCGAAGGCGCGGCAGAGGGCGTAAAGGACGGCGATCTTGATGGCGACGATGATCAGGACGTGGCGCAGGAAGACCAGGGGATCCGCGGCCAGGGCGCCGATGTCCACCGACATGCCGACGGCGACGAAAAAGAGGCTCATCAGCAGGCCCTTATGGGGCTCGATGGCGGCCTCGATCTGCAGGTTGTAACGGGACCCCGAGAGGGCGACGCCCATGAGGAAGGCGCCCAGGGCCATGGACATGCCAGCCTCGTCCATGGCCCAGGCGGCGGCGAAGACGGCGGCAAGAGCGACGAGGAAGAAGGCCTCACGATTATTCTGGCGCGCCAGCAGGTCCAGGACCCAGGGGATCAGGTAATGGCCAGTCGCGATCACCAACCCGACGGCGGAGATGACGATCAGGACCTGATGCAGGATAGGGACGTCGGCGGAGAGGGCGCCGGTGTCCCCCAGGATCGGCACCAAGGCGAGCAGGGGGACGACCGCCAAGTCCTGCATCAGAAGGATGGCGAAGGTAATCTGGCCGTGGGGACTGGCGATCTCACCCCGTTCCTGGAGGATCTGAATCACGAAGGCGGTGGAGGAGAGGGCCAGGGTGAGGCCGGCGAGGAGGTCGATGCCCCAGCGGGGTTCGAAGAGGTGCAGGTAGAGGGCCATGACACCGCCGGAGAGGAGGATCTGCAGGGTCCCCAGGCCGAACATGGAGCGGCGCAGGGACCAGAGGCGCCGGGGGTGCATCTCCAGGCCGATGACGAAGAGGAGCAGCACTACGCCCAGTTCGGTGAAGTGGCGGACGTCCTCCACCTGATTGGTGACGGTAGGCCCGGGGGTATGAGGACCGATGAAGATGCCCGCCACCAACAGACCCAGGACCGAACCGAGTCCGAAGCGGCGGAAGATGGCCACGGCGAAGGCGGTGGCCACCAGGATGATGACAGCGGAATCGACGAAGGATTTAGGTTCCAAGCAATTCGCTCCGCATGCTGGGGTGGTGCCGGTAAGACTGATGAAGGTGGCTAGCAGTCGTGGTATCCCAAGCGGCGTTGAAATACCCCGAGATGACAGGGCCTATAGGCGGGGTTGGGTGACGTCAGCCGCTAACCGCCACCGACGGCCTGGATAATTTCGATCTTGTCGTCAGGGGACAGGGTGCGGGTCGGGAAGCGGCTGCGCGGGACCAGTTCCTCGTTCACCTCCACCGCCAGCCGCTGCCCCGCGAGTCCCAGCGTCTCGATGAGCCGATCGAGAGTCTCTCCCGCGGCGACCTCGGTAACAGTACCATTGACCAGAATCTGCATGGGAACCCTCTCGCACCCGAACGGGAGGTGATTCTACACCAGGATCGAAAACTGTCGCGGTCAGGGGTTGGCCGCGGCGGGCCGCGGACAGATGCTGATCTCCTGCTATCCTGAGCACCTGTTTCCCGGGAAGACCGACGTTCCTCTCCGGTGCAATACGGTTTTTGGTCGGGTCCCGTTACTGTAAGACCGATCGACTTTAAGCGAGAAGGCGCCCATGACCCATTGGACCCAGGACCTGATCTCCCTCGAGGAGGCCCGCACCCTGGATGGCCTCTTTCTGGCCCGGGTGCGCCGTTCGCCGCAGCGCCTGGCTTACCAGGCCTATGATCGCCACGGCGATGCCTGGCGGTCCCTGACCTGGGGGGAGATAGGTGCCCAGGTAGCCCGCTGGCGTACAGCCTTGGCCGCGGAACCCGGCCTCGAGCCCGGCGACCGGGTGGCGGTGCTGTTGCGTAACTGTCCGGAATGGATTTTCTACGAGCAAGCGGCCCTCTCCCTGGGGCTGGTCGTCGTCCCGCTCTACACGGACGATCGGCCCGACAACCTGGCCTTCATCCTGGAGGATGCGGGGGCCAAGGTCCTGCTGGTCCAGGATGCAGGACGCTGGCAACGCCTGGCGCCGGCCCTGGGGCCCGGGTCCCTGTTGCGCCTTGTTCTGATACTTGAGGCCCGTTCTCCGCTCCAGGACCCGGCGATCCCGGTGGAGGCCTGGCTGGCCGCCGCCGTCGCTTACGCTCCTGCCACCCCGCCCGCGGTTGGGGCGGCGCTCTGGGCTGGGCCAGGGCCAGCGAATCCGGCGGACCTGGCGACCATCGTCTACACCTCGGGGACCACGGGTCGCCCCAAGGGGGTAATGCTGAGCCATCGCAACGTGCTCAGCGATGTCGCCGCTGCCTTGCAGGTGGTGGACTGCTACCGGGAGGACGTCTTTCTTTCCTTTCTGCCCTTCTCCCATACCCTGGAGCGTACCGCGGGCTACTACCTGCCAATGATGGCCGGGGCGGCGGTGGCCTTTGCCCGGTCCATCAGCCAACTGGGAGAGGACTTGCAAGTGGTGCGGCCGACGGTGCTGATCGCCGTGCCCCGGGTCTTCGAGCGGATTTACGGCCGTCTCCAGGATCAGGTCAATGGCCGGCCTACCCTGGTGCGTCTGCTCTTCCGGCTGGCGATCGCGGCCGGCTGGCGCCAGTTCGAGCACCAGCAGGGCCGGGGGGGCTGGCACCCGCTGCTGTTGGTTGCGCCCGGGCTGCGCAGCCTGGTCGCGGGGCCGGTGAGGGCCCGCCTCGGTGGCCGGTTGCGCATAGCCGTCAGTGGCGGGGCGCCCTTGTCGGGGGAGGTGGCGCGGCTCTTTCTCGGCCTGGGCCTGCCCCTGCTTCAAGGGTATGGCCTGACAGAGACCAGTCCCGTGGTCAGCGTCAACAGCCTTGCGGCCAACGATCCGGCCAGTGTCGGCCAGGCGCTGCCGGGGGTCGAGGTGTCCCTGGGGGAGCGAGATGAACTGCTGGTGCGGGGCCCCATCGTCATGCAAGGTTATTGGCGCGACCCGCAGGCTACCCGGACGATACTGGACGACCAGGGCTGGCTGCACACCGGCGATCAGGCTCGACTCGATGGCCGAAGGGTCACCATTACCGGGCGGATCAAGGATATCCTGGTACTTTCCAACGGCGAGAAGGTGGCGCCGGTGGACCTGGAACAGGCCCTGTGCCTCGATCCTCTGTTTGAGCAGGCCCTGGTGGTGGGCGAGGGCTGGCCCGCCTTGGGGGCATTGCTGGTCCTGAACGCCGAGCGCTGGCCGGCCGTGGCTCAGGGATATGGTTTGGAACCGGCGGACCCCGCCAGCCTGCGCGATCCGCGCCTGCTGCGGGATTTGTTGAAACAGGTCCGCGGCGTCCTGGCGACCTTCCCCGGTCATGCCAAGATCCGTCGTCTGGCCCTCACGCTGGAGCCCTGGACGGTGGAGAACGGTCTGCTCACCCCGACCCTCAAGGTCAAGCGCGCCGAGGTCTTGCGCAGCCTGGCCGGGTTGGTGGCGCAACTCCGCGCCGCCGACGCTTGAGGTTTGCGGTCCGGGCGCATAGCCGCGGCGCCAATCCCCTGCTAGATCTTTGGTGTAAGCGTTCACACACCTATCCCCTCTGCGGCAAGGGCTGGCATGGGTAGCACAAGCCGCTGATTTTCTTCCTCCCTTCCCCTGGCGGGTGAGGGTGGGGGAGAGGGGGCGGAAAGATCACTTGCTGGTCAGTCTTCTGGCCATCCCATCCCTGTCCGAGCGCAAGCCGGGATGCAGAGTGCTCGACAGCCATAGCGTTGCGGCGCTTGCCAAGGCGGTGCGGGGCTTCTTATACTCCCACCCCAGATCGCGGGTGTAGTTCAATGGTAGAACTGAAGCTTCCCAAGCTTCCAGCGTGGGTTCGATTCCCATCACCCGCTCCACTCCCTCCCGCTCCTCTCTCTCCATGCCCTTTCCCCCACCGATTGCCTTGGAGCGGTCAAGGCCATGAAAGCCTTTCTCAAGTTTCTGCTCTTGTTGCTGGCTATCCCGGTCGTCGCGGTGCTGGCCCTGCAGCTGTTTCTGAATCCCAATGACTACAAGGACGAGATCAGCGCCTGGGTCGAGGAGCATTCGGGGCGGCGTCTGACGCTGGAGGGTGAACTCCGGCTGTCCTTTTTCCCCTGGGTTGGGCTGGAGGTCCATCAGGCGCGTCTCGCCCAGCCGGCGGGTTTCGGCGAGCAGCCGTTTCTGCGCGTCCAGATGGCCCAGGCGCGGCTCAACCTCCAGGCCCTATTGCGGGGACGCCTGGAACTGGGGGCGCTCCTGGGTACGGGGTGGAGCCTCCATCTGATCCGCGCCCCGGATGGCCGGACCAACTGGGGGGAGTGGCGGGGACCGGTCCTGGAGCGGCCGCTGGCGGTCCAGCCCCTGCCGGCGCCCTTGCGTGCCGCTTGGGAGGACGAGGTGTCGGTGGCCGGCCCGCTACCGGCGGCGACGGGGGGGGGGCTCGTCCTCACCGGGGTGCGACTCCTGTGGGACGACCAGGAAAACGGGACCCAGTTGCTGATGGAGGATCTGGGGGTGCGGGTCCCGCAACTCGACCCGGACGGTCCGCTGGACCTCAATCTGACCGGCCAGTTAGCCGCGCCGGGGCAAGGGGAGGGGCGGGGGAAGCCCGCCCGCCTGACCCTGGAGGGCCGGACCCGCTTGCCCGCCGCCGGACAGCATCTGGTCCTCAGTCCCTTTGCCTTGCGCCTGGAGGAACTGGCCCTGGGGGAGCGCTACCAGGCCCAGGCCGAACTGCGAGGGAGTCTGACGGCCGATCTCCGGGCGGCAGCCTATCGGTTCACCGAACTCGATCTGGAACTGGATGCCAGCGGTGGGGTCCTGTCCGGCAAGCCCCTCCGGCTCACCGGTCGTGGCGAACTGGACTATGACGCCCGCGCGCGCACCCTGGCGGTGCGGGATCTGGTCCTGGAGAGCGGTGCCCTGCGGGCGCGAGGCTTGGCCACGGCCAGCGGCCTGGACGAGCAGCCCGACTGGCGGGGCCGCCTCACTCTGGACCCTCTGGATGCTGGAGCCTGGCTGCGGGAGCTTGGGCTGTCGCTCCCGCCCATGGCGGACCCGACGGCCCTCTCCCGCTTGACCTTGGCTACCGACTGGCGGTGGGCCGAGGGTCGGCTCGACCTGCATAAGCTGGACCTGGGCGTGGACCAGACTCGGGTGGAAGGCAGTTGGTCCTGGGTGCCGGGTCCGCACGATTCTCACACGTTCGATCTCAAAGCGGATCGGCTGGTTCTGGATAACTATCTGCCACCGGCGGCGGTCGCCAGCTTGGAGCCCAGTTCTCAGCCTGGCATGGCCCGGAACCCTGCGACGGACCCTTCAACCCCATTACTGGTGCGGCTGCTGATCGCTGAGGCGGTCGCTCAAACCCCAACCACGTCTCTACCGCCGGTCGAGGAGGCGCAGGCCCCGGCTTGGGAGGCGGTTGCCCTGGATGGTCAGGCGCGGGTTGGACTCCTGACCTGGCGGGGGTTGAAGTTTGGCGAGTTCGACGGCCACCTCAGCGGTCAGGACGGCCAGTTTCAGTTGCGGGAGCGGGTGGCCCGCTTCTATGCCGGGAGCCTGAGTGGACAGGTCGACCTGGATGCCCGGCCGGCGGTCCCCTCCTTCTCCCTGCAACAGCGGGCCCAAGGGGTGAGCGTCGCCGATCTGCTGGGGGACCTGCTGCGGCGGGACGCCCGCCTGAGCGGCCGCGCCGATCTGGAGGTAGACCTGAAGGCCCAGGGTCTGACCCAGCCAGAGTTGCTGGCCAGTCTGTCCGGACGGGCGGCGTTGCGGATGCCCGAGGGCCAACTCCAGGGCTTTGACCTCGAGGGCCTCGTCCAGGGCATCGAGGCACAGATTCGCGGTCAGTCCAAGCCCACCCAGTCAACCGGAGGCGGGCAGACGCGCTTCACCCAGCTACAAGCCACTGCCCACATCGAGCGGGGGCTGCTGGATACTCAGGACCTGCGCGTGGCGACGGGTCATTTCAAGGCCAGCGGCACGGGTCGGATCGACCTGCCGCGGGAGGAACTGGATCTGACCCTCGTGGCACGGGCGGACCAGGCGCCGGCAGGCAGCGCCCTTGAGCAGATCAAGGGGATCGCCATCCCCGTGCGCGTCACCGGTAGCTTCCAGGATCCGGAATACCGGCTGGATCCCGGGCCGGTGATCGAGGAATTGGCGCGGCGGCGGCTGCAGCGAGAATTGGGTGGGTCCGAGGGCAACGCCCTCCAGCAACTGGAGCAGCGCACCGGGATCCGGGGTCTGGAGCAAGGTCTCAAGTCACTCCTGGGGCGCTGATGGCTAGGGGGACGGCGTCCGGGCCACGCCTCGCCCGCCTGGACCGAGCGGTCACTGACCCAGGCACTCCACGGATGATCGCAGCCAAACCGGCTATCCATCAAACGGCTGCTTACCCAGTCGATGTCGAACCAGGTATCCTTGAGTCTCCGGGAACTGACGCTGCTGGCTCTGATCGGACCGGCTCCGGCCAGCCTCAGGGACTGAATGCCGCCAGCTTTGCCCGGCGGGTCCTCGCCTGGTTCGATCGCCATGGCCGGCAGGATCTGCCCTGGCAGCGGGATCCCAGCCCCTATCGGGTCTGGGTCTCGGAGATCATGTTGCAGCAGACCCAGGTCACGACCGTCATCCCCTATTTCGAACGCTTCATGAGCCGTTTTCCCACTATCGGGGACCTGGCCCGAGCCAAGGTGGACGAGGTGATGGCCCTCTGGGCAGGGCTGGGCTATTACGCTCGGGCGCGTAACCTGCACCAGGCTGCCCGGCTGCTGTGGGATCGCCATGGCGGGTGTTTCCCCCTGACTCTGCCGGAAGTCCATGAATTACCTGGGGTTGGTCGTTCCACGGCCGGAGCCATCCTTTCCCTGGCGTGCGGTCAGAGCCACCCTATTCTGGATGGTAACGTCAAGCGGGTGCTGAGCCGCCACCGGTTGATCGACGGTTGGCCGGGCCAGGCCCAGGTTCTGGCCCGACTCTGGGCCCTGGCCGAGGCCCTGACCCCGGCCGAGCGTGCCGGTGCTTACAATCAGGCCATGATGGACCTGGGGGCCACCCTTTGTACCCGCAACCGGCCCAGTTGCGATCGCTGTCCCCTGGCGACGGATTGTCTGGCCTTGGCCCAGCGTGAGGTCATGGCCTATCCCCGCCCCCGACCACCCCGAGCCCTGCCGCGCCGGGCCGTCCAGTTTCTTCTTTTGCATAATCAGCAAGGGGAATGGCTGCTGGAGCGCCGCCCGCCTTCCGGCATCTGGGGTGGTCTCTGGAGCCTGCCCGAGTGCGCGGCGGATGAGCAACCGGCTGACTGGTGTCGTTCTCATCTGGGCAGTACCGCGATCCTGGTTGAAAATCTGCCCTCTCGCCGCCATGCCTTCAGCCACTTTGAACTGGAGATGCGCCCGGTGCGCTTGCTCCTCACCACTGAACCCGCAACCGTTGCCGATGGCAACCGTCGGGCCTGGCACCGCCCTGAGGATCTTCCCGACCTGGGTTTCCCCGCACCCGTATTACGTCTGCTGCATGACCTGGGTGTCCTGGAGGCCAGGACCAAGCGGGCTCGCCAGGTTACCCCTTGACAGAGAGAACGACCATATGACCCGCATGGTGACTTGTATCAAACTGGGACGCGAAGCCGAGGGCCTGGACCGCCCTCCCTATCCCGGTGATCTCGGCAAACGCATCTTTGATCAGGCGTCCCGCCAGGCGTGGCAGGATTGGCTGCGTCAGCAGACGATGCTCATCAACGAGAATCGTCTCAGTCCCATGGACCCCAAGGCGCGCAAGTTCTTGGAAGAACAGATGGAAAAGTTTTTCTTTGGCGATGGCATCGCCCCGCCACCGGATTACCGCCCACCCGCGGCTTGACGTACCATGTTTCCTCGGGTGTAATACGCGCCTTGTTCCGACGCCCAGGTAGCTCAGTTGGTAGAGCAGAGGACTGAAAATCCTCGTGTCGGCAGTTCAATTCTGTCCCTGGGCACCAAATTTCATTACTGGGTTGGTGCATGAACCGGTGTCACGAAGCTACATCGGCTTTTACCTGACTCCTCCTCTTTGCCTCTTGATGCCGTTAGACTGTTCCGACGGAGATCGTTTACCGGTCTTTCCAAGCTACAGGTAATCAGTTGAATCTGAAACCCGCTCCGGCGGGTTTTTTTGTTGTTTGCACGTGTGAGTAGGGTACTGCTTGGCTGGCACCCATCTGGCTAGCTGGCTATACTTGCGGGCTTGGCGACAGCATTAGCCAGGCGGTTTCGCCCCTGACAAAATTTAATGAATTGCCCCTGTCAGCCGTTCCAGGCTTTGGCCCTGGCGGGATCTAGGGGGCGCAACCTTTGAGAGACCTGACGAAGATGCAAGTATCAGTGGAGACTGGAGCCGGGCTCGAACGGCGCCTGACGGTTGCCTTGGAGCCGGAGCGGATCGAGAGCGCGGTGGAAAACCGTCTGCGCGATTTCTCCCGTTCTGCACGCCTGCCGGGATTTCGCCCGGGCAAGGTCCCGACGAGGCTGTTGCGTCAGCGCTACGGCGAACAGATTCGCAGTGAGGTGGTGGGTGAGTTGATGCAGTCCACCTTCGGGGAGGCTCTGGTTCAGGAAGGCCTCAACCCCGTGGCTCAGCCGACATTTGATCTCGACATGAACCCACAGGCAGGACGCTATGCCTATACCGCCACCTTCGAGGTGCTGCCGGAATTTGAATTGGGTTCGCTGGCCGGCAAGCAAGTCAAACGTCCCGTGGTGGAACTCCTCGATGCTGATCTGGAGGCATTGATCGAGCGTCTGCGGGAGCAGCGCAAGACCTTCAACGAGGTCGATCGCCCCGCTCAGGATGGCGACCGGCTCAAGATCAGCTTCACCGGTACCCTGGCCGGAGAACAGGAGTCCTTCCCCGGGGGCGTTGGCACTAATTTCCAATTGATCCTGGGGAGCGGCCAGATGATTCCTGGCTTCGAGGCCGGTCTGGTCGGCGCTACCGCCGGCGAGGAGCGGGTCTTGGACCTCAGCTTCCCCGACAGCTACCATGCCGAACACCTCAAGGGCAAGGCGGCTTCCTTTGTCGTGACCGTCCATGCCGTGACCGAACCCAAGCTGCCCGAGATCGACGCCGATTTCGCCAAGGCCTTTGGTGTCGAAGATGGCGATCTGGAGCGCTTCCGCGAAGATGTCCGGGCCAATATGAGCCGCGAGCTCAAGCAGCGGGTCGAGGCCAGGGTCAGGTCCCAGGTCATGGATCTGCTGTTGGAGGCTAATCCGATTGAAATCCCCAAGGCGCTGATCACTCAGGAAATCCAGAGTCTCAAGGAGCAGATGCGTCAGAACCTGCGTGGCAACACACAACTGGAATTGCCTGACAACCTCTTTACGGACAACGCCCGGCGGCGCGTTGCCCTAGGTCTGGTGCTGGCGCAGGTGGTCAAGGCCAACCAGATCAAGGCAGACCCCGCGCGGGTCCGCGAGGCCGTGGAGGATATGGCTTCGACCTATGAGAACCCTCAGGAAGTGGTTGATTTTTATTATAGTAATAAGGACCACCTGGCCTCGGTGGAGGCCCTGGCCCTGGAAGGGCAGGTGGTGGACTGGGTCCTGACCCAAGTCGCAGTCGAAGACCAGCCCCAGAATTTCCAGGAACTGATGGGTCCCACCGCCTGATAGTTCGCCCTAATTGGCCCTCGTTGAACCTCATGACGCATTACCCGATCAACGCCGCCCATTCGGCCTGGAAACCCCAAGGCCTGGGCCTGGTCCCTATGGTTGTCGAGCAGACCGCCCGGGGCGAGCGCGCCTACGACATCTATTCACGACTGCTCAAGGAGCGGGTCATTTTCCTCGTTGGCCCCGTCGAGGACCAGATGGCCAACCTGGTCGTGGCTCAACTCCTTTTTCTGGAATCCGAGAATCCGGACAAGGATATCCACCTCTACATCAATTCTCCCGGTGGTGCCGTGACGGCGGGTCTGGCCATCTACGACACCATGCGCTTTATCCGCCCTGACGTGAGCACCATGTGCATCGGTCAGGCGGCGAGCATGGGGGCCCTGTTATTGGCGGGTGGGGCAGCAGGCAAGCGTTACGCCTTGCCTCATTCCCGGATGATGATCCACCAGCCTCTGGGTGGCTTTCAGGGCCAGGCGACGGATATCGATATCCACGCCCGGGAGATCCTGCACATTCGCGATCAGCTCAACCAGATTCTCGCCCATCATACCGGCCAGCCGGTGGAAAAGGTGGCGGAGGACACGGAGCGTGATCGCTTCATGGGGCCAGAGGACTCCGTGGCCTACGGCCTTATCGACAAGGTCTTACAGCAACGCGCGGTGCCTAAGGCCGTCAAATCCTGAGCCTCGGCGGTACCCACGGCAGCCAAATCCCGAGCCTCGGATATGGTCTGAGGCAGTCGAGCCCAAAGTTATGGGTATTGCCTGAAGATCGTTCGTCCCTATTTTGGGGATCACGCTTCCGGTACGAGTACCGCAGCATTCAATCGGCGGAGATCCACTTCTGATGACGCAACGCAAGAGTGACGACGGCAAGCTTCTTTACTGCTCCTTCTGCGGTAAGAGCCAGCAGGAAGTGCGTAAGCTGATTGCCGGTCCTTCGGTCTTCATCTGCGACGAATGCGTCGAGCTGTGCAACGACATCATCCGCGAGGAGGTGGAGGAGACCGCAACCGAAACCTCTAGCAAGCTGCCTAAGCCGCGCGAGATCAACGTCAGTCTTGACCAGTACGTCATCGGTCAGGAGCAGGCAAAAAAGGTCCTCTCCGTTGCCGTATACAATCATTATAAGCGCATGGAGTTGGCGAACTCCAAGGAGGAGGTGGAGATCTCCAAGAGCAATATCCTGCTCATCGGCCCCACCGGCTCGGGCAAGACCCTGTTGGCGGAGACTCTGGCGCGGTTGCTCAACGTCCCCTTCACCATCGCTGATGCCACCACCCTGACCGAGGCGGGCTATGTGGGTGAGGACGTGGAGAACATCATCCAGAAGCTGCTGCTTAAGTGTGACTATGACGTCGAAAAGGCGCAGACGGGTATCGTCTACATCGACGAAATCGACAAGATCTCCCGTAAGTCCGACAACCCCTCGATCACGCGCGACGTCTCTGGCGAAGGGGTACAGCAGGCGCTACTCAAGCTGATCGAGGGTACCGTGGCATCGGTTCCTCCCCAGGGCGGCCGCAAGCATCCCCAGCAGGAGTATCTGCAGGTCGATACCTCCAATATCCTCTTCATTGTCGGCGGGGCCTTCGCTGGCCTGGAAAAGGTGATTCAGAACCGGTCCCGCAAGAGCGGCATCGGTTTCAGCGCCGATGTCCAGAGCAAAGACGACACCAAGCGCCTCGGTGAGGTCTTTCGCGAGGTGGAGCCCGAGGACCTGATCCGTTACGGGCTCATTCCCGAGTTCGTTGGCCGCCTGCCGGTGGTAGCGACCCTGGAGGAACTGGATGAGAATGCCCTGATGCGCATCCTCACCGAGCCCAGGAACGCGCTCGTCAAGCAGTATGGCCGCCTCTTTGAAATGGAAGGCTGTGAGCTGGATATCCGCCCGGATGCACTGCGTGCGGTGGCGCGTAAGGCCATGGAACGGAAGACTGGGGCACGGGGTCTGCGCACCGTTCTGGAACAGACCCTGCTTGACATCATGTACGACCTCCCATCGATGGCTAATGTCAGTAAGGTCGTGGTGGATGAATCGGTCATCCGTGGCGAGAATCGTCCCTTCGTGATTTACGACGGGGTCGACCTGCCCCTAGCCGCCTCCGAGTGAGCCCGGCTGCAAGTCAAGAGGTTACGCCCTGACGCCAGTACCCTGGCAAGAATGGGGCTTTTCATAGCCCAAGGCGGTCCCCCATCTGCGTCATGGCGCCATTTATCTGTCTCCCTTTCACCGGGTCGTCAGGTTCGCCACGGCGATCCTGTCAGCGGTCGGGGTCGCTGCAGATCGTCCATGACCGCTAACCTGAATGCCTTCATCAGGTTCCACGCTAAGGGTGGTTGGAGAGCGGCCCTGATCATCGGGCTGGTACGGCCCGGCCATGTCCTGGGGAAGATCGGCGGCGGCCCGATTTGGCCAAGCGGGACAGGGTGAAAAAGGTACCAGGGCCAGGGGCGCTGCTTGAAGCCTCTGCTTCCTACCCTGATATCCTCTCCATTACCATCAAGTCAGATGTGTCGCATTCCTCCGCGGCGCTGCCTTGAGTCGAAGCCTTGCCCCTCACGCTTCACCCCGGGGCCTTAACCCCTTAATAGCAGAGAGCCTTTCCTCGCCCATGGCCTTAAAAGACACCTCGAAGTATGCGCTTGCGGATCAATCCCTGGATGTGCCGGTCTTGCCCCTGAGGGATGTTGTCGTTTATCCGCACATGGTCATCCCGCTCTTCGTCGGCCGGGACAAGTCCATTCGGGCCCTGGATAGTGCCATGACCAGCGACAAGCAGATCCTGCTCGTCGCCCAGAAGAGCGCTGATACGGACGAGCCGGGGGCCGCCGATCTGCATGAGGTCGGTACCCTGGCCAATGTGCTACAACTTTTGAAGCTACCGGACGGTACTGTCAAGGTTCTGGTTGAGGGCATGCGTCGGGCGCGAATCGACCGCTATACCCAGACTGAGGACCTCTTCGTCGCGGTGGTGTCACCGCTGAGTGAGAGCCTCACCCTGGACGAGCGGGAGATGGACGTCCTGATGCGTTCGGCCCTCGGGCTCTTCGATCAGTACGTCAAACTCAACAAAAAGGTGCCGCCAGAGGTGCTAACCTCCCTGGCGGGTATCGATGATGCCGCGCGACTGGCGGACACCATGGCCGCCCACATGGCCTTGCGCCTCGATGAGAAGCAGCGGGTCCTGGAGATCACCGACGTCCAGGCGCGCATAGAGCATCTGATGGGGCTGATGGAGGGTGAGAACGATATCCTCCAGACGGAGAAGCGCATCCGCGGGCGCGTCAAAAAGCAGATGGAGAAGAACCAGCGGGAGTATTACCTCAACGAGCAGATGAAGGCGATCCAGAAGGAACTGGGGGATCTGGAGGAGGCACCGCCAAGCGAAACCGAGGAACTGGCCAAGCGCATCGAGGATGCCGGCATGCCCAAGGAGGTTAAGGATAAGGCCCAGGGTGAGTTGCGTAAGTTCAAGCTCATGTCGCCCATGTCCTCCGAGGCGACGGTGGTGCGTAACTATATCGACACCCTGTGTAACGTCCCCTGGAAGAAGCGCACCCGGATCCGCAACGATATCGCCGCCGCCGAGGAGGTACTAGAGAAGGATCACTATGGCCTGGATAAGGTAAAGGAGCGCATTCTCGAGTATCTGGCGGTGCAGCAGCGGGTGCGTAAGCTCAAGGGCCCCATTCTCTGCCTGGTGGGCCCGCCCGGCGTCGGCAAGACCTCCCTCGGCCAGTCCATCGCTCGCGCTACCAATCGCAAGTTCGTGCGCATGTCCCTGGGCGGGGTGCGTGACGAGGCGGAGATCCGTGGCCACCGCCGTACCTACATCGGCGCCCTGCCGGGCAAGATCATCCATAACCTGTCCAAAGTCGGCTCCCGTAACGCCTTCTTCCTGCTCGACGAAATCGATAAGATGAGCATGGACTTCCGTGGCGATCCCGCTTCGGCCCTGCTGGAGGTCCTCGATCCGGAGCAGAATCACACCTTCGTTGACCATTACCTGGAGGTGGACTTCGATCTCTCCGAGATCATGTTCGTCGCCACCGCCAACACCCTCAATATCCCGCCAGCCCTCCTCGACCGCATGGAGGTCATCCGCCTCTCCGGTTACACCGAGGATGAAAAGGTCAACATCGCTCAGCGTTACCTCATCCCCAAGCAGATGAAGAACAACGGCCTGGAGGCGGACGAACTCGTGATTCGCGACACCGCTCTGCGCGACATCATCCGCTTCTATACCCGGGAGGCGGGGGTGCGGAACCTGGAGCGGGAGATTTCCAAGATCTGTCGCAAGGTGGTCAAGGAGGTCCTGCTCAAGCCCAAGGCTGGCAAGGTGGTGATCGGGCCTAAGATGCTGGAGAAATTCCTGGGGGTTCCGCGCTTCCGCTACGGTCGTGCCGAGGAGAAGGACCAGGTCGGACAAGTCACCGGCCTGGCCTGGACCGAGGTCGGTGGCGAACTGTTGCGCATCGAGTCGGCCTTGGTGCCGGGCAAGGGCAAGTTTACCTACACCGGCCAACTGGGCGACGTCATGCAGGAATCCATCCAGGCCGCCATGACGGTGGTCCGCAGTCGCGCCGAGTCCCTGGGGATCGACCCCGAGTTCCACCAGAAGACCGACGTCCACGTCCACGTCCCCGAGGGTGCCACGCCCAAGGATGGCCCCAGCGCCGGCATCGCCATGTGCACGGCCCTGGTTTCGGCCCTCACCCAGGTGCCGGTACGTTCTTCGGTGGCCATGACCGGCGAGATCACCCTGCGCGGTGAGGTCCTGCCTATCGGCGGGCTCAAGGAGAAGCTGCTGGCCGCCCATCGGGGCGGTATCGAGACGGTCATCATCCCCCGCGAGAATGAGCGTGACCTGATCGAGATCCCCAGGAACATCAAGCAGCATCTCGACATCCGTCCGGTGCGCTGGATCGATGAGGTGCTGGACATTGCCCTCACCCAGCACCCCGAGCCCCGGCAAGTCCTGCCGGAGGCGGAGGTCACCGTGACCGAAGCTGGAGAAACGCCCGTGGAACGACCTGGAGCCGTCATGCGCCACTGACTCATCAACCTGCGTTCCGAGCACTGAGAGCGCTCAACCAGCTCTGAAAGTGATTGCCCGCAAGGTCGGAATCCTTTAATGTCGCCACCCCATGGGGGGGTGCAACAAGCTGGGACTGGGCGGAAAGCCCTCAGTTTCGTTAGGTTGTTTTCTGGTCATGCCAACATTCAACGGGGGGCGAACCCGAGTCTTCGCTTCGTCCCCGAACCTATCTAGAGGGGGAGAATCATGAACAAATCGGATCTGATCGAGGCCATGGCGGACGCCGGCGATATTTCCAAGGCCGCCGCGGGACGTGCCCTGGACGGCCTCATCGATGCCATCGCCGTCAGCCTGAAGAAGGGGGAGAGCGTGGCCATCCTGGGCTTCGGCACCTTCTCGGTGAAAGAGCGGGCCGCGCGGATGGGGCGTAACCCGCAGACCGGTCAGAGCATCAGCATTGCCGCCAGTAAAACGCCCGCATTCAAGGCTGGTAAAGGCCTGAAGGACGCAGTACAATAATTTGGTCAGTCGGGAGCGCCCCGATCACGGGGTGCTTAGCTCAGTTGGGAGAGCATCGCCCTTACAAGGCGAGGGTCGCAGGTTCGAACCCTGCAGCACCCACCACAGATTTCAGGAGTGGTAGTTCAGTTGGTCAGAATACCGGCCTGTCACGCCGGGGGTCGCGGGTTCGAGCCCCGTCCACTCCGCCAATAAACGATTACGGGGTATCCTCCAATGGATACCCCGTTTTCATTTGTAGCCCACTCAATTGCCGGGCCTGCGCACAAGCCCCGGAGCCGTTATAGTTGGCTGCTCCCCGCCAGCTCTGGCAGCCCTTCAGGGGCTAATCCTTGCCCCGATGATTCGGGCATGGCGTCCTCTGGCTGCCCGGAGCCGACAGACATTGACGCCATAACCTGTGCTGTCCCTTCTGAATCAACGCTTAGATCGACCTTAGCCACCATGTTGCAAGAGATCAGAGAACGCGCCCAGGGTTGGATCGCTTGGGCGATTATCATCCTCATCACCATTCCCTTCGCCCTCTGGGGCATCCAATCCTATCTCGGAGTCGGTGCAGAACCCATCGTGGCCACGGTCAATGGCACGGAGATCAAGACCCGGGACCTGGATATGCGCGTCGAGGAGACCCGCATGCGGATGCGGGAGCGTCTGGGCGCCGCCTATCGCCCCGAACTGTTCGAGGGGGCGGCACTGCGTAATCAGGTCCTGGAGGGCATGATCCAGGAACAACTCCTGTTGCAGGCTTCCCATGACATGGGACTACGGGCTTCGAGTCTGGAACTCCAGGGGGCCATCCTGGCCAACCCCGCCTTCCAGCGCGATGGTCGTTTCGACAAGGAAACCTACGATCGCATGCTGCAACTCCAGGGCATCAGCCCCCTACAATATGAGGACAGCCTGCGTCAGCGTATCGTCGGGACCCAGATCCAGCGCGCCCTGGCCGCTAGCGAACTGGTTACTGCGCAGGAATTGAACGAGGCCGTCCGCCTCGACCGGCAGCAGCGCCGGCTATCATATCTCCGCCTGCCCAAGGCGGATTTTCACGATGAGACGCCCCTCCCCGAGGAGGAGATTCAGGCCTGGTATGAGGCCCATGCCGATCGTTATCGCACGCCGGAACGGGTCAAGCTAACCTATCTCGTCCTGGATGCCGCGAAGCTGGATGTGGGCCAGCCGGTGGATGAGCAGGTCCTGCGTCAGCGCTATACCGAGCAGATGGAGGTCTTTCGCATGCCGGAACAGCGCCGGGCTCGTCACATCCTGGTGACCCTGGAGCCTGGCGCGGATGGTGCCGCGGAGGCCGCCGCCAAGGCCCGGATCGAGACCATTCGTGCCCGGCTGGTGGCAGGGGAGGCGTTTGCCAGCGTCGCCCAAGAGGTTTCCCAGGACCCGGGCTCCGCTTCTCAGGGGGGTGATCTGGGCCTGTTTGGTATGGGTGTCATGGATCCGGCCTTCGAGGGGGCGACCTTCGCACTGGACCTGGGCCAGCTTAGCGAGCCGGTGCGTAGCCCCTTTGGCTATCACCTGATCGAGGTGACCGAGATCCAGCCAGAGACCCTCAAACCCTTTGAGGAGGTTCGGGATCAACTCGCCACCGAGGCCAGCCAGGGCAGCATGGAGTCGGCCTTTTACGACATGGCCGAGCGCCTCGCCAATCTGGTCTATGAGCATCCGGACAGCCTGGAACCTGCCGCCACCACTCTGGGATTGTCGCTGCAGACTAGTGACTGGTTCGGTCGCGATGGGGGTTCGGACCTGCTCGCCAACCCCAAGGTGGTGGCGGCGGCCTTCAGCGACGAGGTGCTGCGGGAGGGTACCAACAGCGATCTGATCGAGCCGGAACCCGAGGTCCTGCGGGCGATCGTCTTGCGGGTCACCGAGCATGAAGAAGCCGCTCCCAAGCCCCTGGCCGAGGTGCGTGAGGAGATCATCACGACCCTCCGTGACCGTAAAGCTGCCGACGCGGCCCAGGCGGCGGCCAAGGCGATGGTGGAACGACTCCAGGCGGGTGAGTCGCTGGCGGGCCTGGCCGGAAGTCAGCCGGTGACGGAAGCGGGACTGGTGGCGCGCGATACGGCCGACGTGCCTGCGGAGATCCTCGATCTCGCCTTTACGCTGCCCCGTGCCGCGGACGGTGTTCCCCGCTACGATTTCAAGGCCGCCAGGGATGGCGATGCCCTGGTCGTGGCGGTCACCGAGGTGGTGGATGGCGATCCCGCGAGCCTGGACGACCCGGCCCGCCAGGGGGCCAGCCGTGAGCTCACTCAGGTCATGGGGTCCAGTTATTTTGATACTTTGCTGAAAGATATGGCGTTTCGGGCCAAGATTGAGCGCGAGCCCGTGGGCGAGGCTCAGGTCCGTTAGTGCCAATCACTTTCCGGTCTTCCACCGCCGGCCTGAGCTCAACTGAAAACCCGGATTGCTGCGGGTAAACCCGCTATCCGGCCCAGTGACGATTAGTCGCTGGGCCGGGAATGCCAGTTTCCTGGGCCTGGCTCAAGTCCCCGCCAGCCGGTCGTAATACCGGGCGCGGTAGAGGATGCGCGGCGGATCACCCTCGTTAAAGCCGGTGCGGGTGTGCAGGACGTTGTTGCAGATCAGGCCCCAACCGGCCTCCAAACGCGCCTGATAGCGCGGGGTCAGATCTCCGTCGAGCAAAGCCTTGAGGGTGGTGACCGCCTCGCGCGTCAAGGGGTCGTCACGCCAGACGATGTTGCGCTTGCGATCCGTATAACGCATGTGCAGACGCCCGTCCGGGCGGACGGCAAACACCGGTCCCGGCTGCTCCGCCCTGGTCTCCACCCCGTCTACCCGATTGGCGGGGATGGTCATGGCCGCGGAGTGCATGAGGGCCTGGATGTAATCGGGGTTGTGGTCGCGCAGCAGGAGATAGGCCATCTCGTGATCGAGGAGGTCGTTATCACCGCCCGAGGCGGCGGGATGGACGCAGTGCAGCACCATGCCATGTATCTGGCGGTCAGGGGGGTTGTAGTAGCCGTCGGTGTGCCAGGCGATCGGGCGATTGGTGTAGGGGATATAGCCAGCATGGACCTCGTCGTTTTGGATCTTGATCGAGGTGATCGCGTCCTCGTCGGCGCCAGTGTTGTGGTCCAGATGGTGGAGGCCGAACTGGGCGCCCAACTGGCGGACGATGTCCTTATCGGGGTTGTCGCCCAGTTTGCTGACATAGATCGCCATGTTGGCACGCTGACAGCGGTCGAGGATGGCCTGATGTTCCGCGGGGCTGAGTCGCCGGGGATCGCCGACCTCGACAATCAGGTCTTCCACCTGGTACGGAAGAGTGGCCAGTTTGGTCTCCCGCCAGCGAGCATAGGCCGTTGGCTGGTCGAGGGCATAGGGCGATGATTCCTGGTTGGGCGAGGTGGTCATGGGTAGCGCTCCCGATACGACGGCAGGGGGTGGGTGGGGCCGCCATCGGCCCCCCGGGGCAGGGGCTATAATAAAGGTCGAAAATGGCAAAAAGCGAGAGGCCCATCATGTCCTTATCTAAATACGCGCATATGCTGGTGGCGATGGATTTTTCCCCTGAGTCTGAGACCCTCATCGCCCGTGCCGCCCAGTTGCGTGACCAATGCGCGGCGCGCCTGAGCCTGTTGCATGTGGTGGAGTATCTGCCCATGGCTTATTCCGGCGATCTAGTGCTGCCGGAGGGCTTCGATTTGGAACAGGAACTGCTCGATGTGGCCGCTCGCCAGATGACCGCCCTAGGCGAGCGCCTGGGGGTTGAGCAGGAGAACCGCCGGGTCGAGATCGGTAACACGGGCCATACGATCCTGCGGATCGCGGAGGAATTGGGGGTCGACCTGATCTTGGTCGGCAGTCATGGCCGTCATGGCCTCGCCGCCCTTCTGGGCTCGACGGCGCGCAGCGTTCTCAACGGCGCCCGCTGCGATGTCCTGGCGGTGCGGGTTCCAGAGGGCTGAAATCGACTGCCACTGTCCCACAGGTCATGTGGCCGATGAGAGGCGGTAAAAAAACCTCTCAAAGGTGATCCGAAGCTCTTTACCAGCCATGGGATAGCCAGCCTGAGGCGGGGAAGAAACCCTGATTTTTTAACAAGCTCCGGGTAGATGATCCGAATGGTCCCATGGGGCCTGATGACCGCCTCCCTGCCATCGACTCCGCGATCGAGGCCAGCGGACCCGCGATGTGCTGGGCTATGCAGAGGCAGTGGCTTGATTAACATCATTAATTCGGAATGACCGGCGAGATTAGAAACAATGGCCCCTGTCTATAGGCAGGGAATGTCCATTGGTCTAAGCTAACCGGCCAAGGTTTTTCTTGCCGGAGGGTGCCATGAACGATCCCAGCAATCCCCGACACGCCCGAACGGGCAAGCACATCGATCTCGGCAAGCTCGATCGGGTGGTGGCCCAAGCGCGCCAGACCCGCGATGAGCGCGCCGCGGGTTACCGCGACCAGGCTCTCAAGCTCTATCCCTGGGTCTGTGGCCGCTGTGGTCGGGAATTCGATCATCAGAACCTGCGTGAGTTGACGGTCCACCATAAGGATATGGACCATGACAACAACCCGCCGGACGGCAACAATTGGGAACTGCTCTGCCTCTATTGCCACGACAACGAGCACCAGAAGTACGAAGAGCACCTGGCCGCCATCGCCGCTGGCCGGGCAGGGCCGGGTGGCGCCGGGGCTGCTGGTAACGGCAAGGTCACGACCCACAAGCCCTTTGGGGATTTGGCGGCCCTGCTCAAGCGAGGCGATTGACTGCTCAAGCCAGGCAATCGGGCCTCCTGGTCATCCCCTCCGGGCGGTGGGCCACCACGTTCCATCGTTCCACCGTGAAGCGATCCCCTTGACGGGACCTGCCCTGGGCGGCATCCGGCGCCCCGGGCTCACTCTTTCTTTGCCGTAACCATCTGCACCCATGCCATTCCTCAGCCTGCGTAATGTGTCTCTCGCCTATGGCCAGCCACCCCTCCTGGAGGAGGTAAGCTTCGAACTCGACAAGGGGGAGCGCGCTTGTCTTATCGGTCGAAACGGGACGGGCAAGTCCACCTTGCTGCGCATCCTGGCCGGGGAGGCGCATCCGGATAGCGGCGAGGTCTGGATGCGGGACGGAACGACCGTCGCCCGCTTAACCCAGGAGGTGCCGGAGGGTCTGGCGGGACGCGTCTTCGACCTGGTGGCGAGCGGGCTAGGAGAACTGGGCGACCTGGTACGGGAATACCATGACCTGAGCCACCGGCTTGAAGGGGGGGGGGCAGGGGAGACCGGGCCGGAGGATGCTGGCGATCTCCTTGAACGACTGGCCCAGGTACAACACCAGTTGGAGGCGGCTGGGGGCTGGGAGATCGAGCAACGTACTGAACGGACTCTCTCCCGCCTGGGCCTGGAGCCTGAGGCTGACTTTGCCAGCCTCTCCGGTGGTCTGCAGCGACGGGTGCTCCTCGCCCGCGCCCTGGTGCGTGAGCCGGACCTGCTGCTGCTGGACGAGCCCACCAACCACCTCGACATCCAGGCCATCGACTGGCTGGAGGGCTTTCTGCCCGAATTCGCCGGGGCACTGCTCTTCGTCACTCATGATCGCCTCTTTCTGCGCAGGGTTGCCACGCGCATCCTGGAACTGGATCGGGGCCGGCTCACCGATTGGCCTGGGGACTACGACAATTATCTCCGTCGCCGCGAGGAGCGACTCCATGCCGAGGCGGTGGCCAATGCCCGTTTCGATCGCAAGCTCTCCGAGGAGGAGGTGTGGATCCGCCAGGGTATCAAGGCTCGCCGCACCCGCAACGAGGGGCGGGTGCGGGCCCTCAAGGCCCTGCGCGAGGAACGCTACCACCGTCGGGAACTCCAGGGCACGGCCCGCCTGCGGCTGGGGGAGGCGGAGCGGTCGGGCAAGCTGGTGGTCGAGGCCGAGGGCGTCAGCTATGGCTGGGGCGGGGCCCCGGTGGTGCGGGATCTGAACACCCTCATTCTGCGCGGTGACAAGGTGGGCATCATGGGCCCCAACGGGGTCGGCAAAAGTACCTTGCTCAAGCTGCTGCTGGGGGAACTCGAACCCGAGGTGGGCCGTATCCGTCGTGGCACCAACTTGCAGGTGGCCTACTTTGACCAGCAACGGGCGCAACTCGATGAGGACAAGACCGTATTGGACAATGTTGCCGGTGGCAGCGAAAAGGTGACCATTGCCGGCCAGAGCCGCCATGTGCTGTCCTATCTCAAGGACTTCCTCTTCACCCCCGACCGCGCCCGCCAGCCGGTGCGGGCCCTCTCTGGCGGGGAACGCAACCGCCTGCTGCTGGCCCGCCTCTTTACCCAGCCGGCCAACCTGCTGATCATGGACGAACCTACCAATGACCTGGATACCGAGACGCTGGAGCTTTTGGAGGAATTGCTACTCAATTTCGAGGGCACCCTGCTCCTGGTCAGCCACGATCGCGCCCTGCTCGATGCCGTGGTCACCAGCACTCTGGTCTTCGAGGGCGATGGGCGACTGACCGAGTACGTCGGCGGCTATGAGGACTGGCTGCGCCAGCAGCCCCCGGTGGTCCCCAAGCCGGCTAACAAGCCGACGAAAACACCGAAGCCGAACCTGGCCGGTGTGGGCAAGGAAGCAATCTCCCCGCTTTCAGGGCAGGCCACTGGCCAGGTCGCACCGAAGCGCGACAAGTTAGGCTTCAACGAACGGCGGGAACTGGAGGCGCTGCCCGCCCGGATAGAAGTCCTGGAGATGGAGATTGACTCTCTGCAGACCCGGATGGGGGAGGCATCCTTCTATCAACAGTCAGGAGCGGCCATGGCCCAGACGCGGGAGCGGCTCGCCGCTCTGGAGGTGGAATTGGCCGCGGCCTACGAGCGCTGGGAGATATTGGAGGCCCGCAAGGGCTAGTCGCTCCTACCTTGGCGCTCCATCTTCAGGGGCTGTCTCATATCTGGGGGCCACGACCGGCTAAGCCGATGGTGCCAATCGCACTCTCAGCATTCCCCAGAGCCGCTTTCATGAGGTATTGGCGCACTCCTGATGATGTAAGACATTGCCAGTGTCTTTCACCCTAAGACATCCTGTGTTCGGTCTTCTGGCCTGCCTGGAGTGGACAAAGCGGTTATTTGTCCAGTGAGTATTTGTTGCTGATGCTTTCAGCAACGGTCGCACCGTCATACATGAAGCGTAAGACACCGGGATTTTCATACAGACCCCAAATGGTTTTTCTCAGCCATTGCTCAGAGCTCAGAGGTTCTGGATGTCCCTCGCCGGTTTCAATGAATTCGGGTTCCAGTTCGACAAAATAGGGATACCCATTCTCCAGGGCCCATAGGATCGCGTTAAGTATGCAGATATCAGAGTTTTTCTCAGGATTTTCATATAATTTTTTGCACTTGACTTCAAAAATGTCCTCCGCTAAACGGGTTCTCTCGTATTTGGCAGGCGTGTCATCCTGAACGGGTTGTGTCTGACATGACAGCAATAATATACAGATAAACGCGGCAATTATTATTTTCATGACAATGCAATCCAGAGAACTTGTTCTGCTGGAGAATATTGCAAACTTCATTGGAGCGGTACGTCACAAAACCACCCACTTGTAGCCCGCAACCAACGCGACGCTGCCATCAGCCTCCATGCCGCTGGCTAGGTTCACGGCTCCGTCCCAGCGGCGTGATTGGCACCAGCCGCCTCCGCCAGCACCGCGGCCCGGCCCATTGATTCAGGCTGATCCCACTCGCCTGCGCTGCTACCAGCGCGGTGCCATGCACCTCGGGGGGATTCGCAGCATCAAATTGCCACTGACCGGTTTCTTGGGTTCGCGGCCGCTGGCGGCGTACTTCTGAAGGTAGAAATTAATCGCGTTGTGAAAGTCCTGTGACAGTTCCGCCACAGTTCCACCACCGTTCCGCCCTGAAAACGGATGTGCACCGTGGCCGGTAGTCCCAAAACCTGACCCACAAACAAGCCGTTACGTTGGTTAAAGACGAGGCGGGCGGTAAATCCGCGGTGGGCCATACTGTTCATGGCTTGATTCCTTGGGGGGAAAGCCATGCCCTGAGTTCTTCAACTCGTTGGGTTCAGACCCCATTAACGCAAAAGGCCAGAGGTTTATTCTGGCCTAGACATTTGTTTTTATGGTGGGCCGTCAGGGATTTGAACCCCGGACCAAGGGATTATGAGTCC
>SACH01000078.1 GCA_009928645.1 Gammaproteobacteria bacterium
CGGAAACACTGAACACTGATCCGCCGCTGGGTGATGAGGTCTAGATCATGATCGAGGAATTGCGAGGGGCCCTGCTGTTGTCCCAGCTCTCTCCTGAGCAACTGGAACGGGTGGCGCGTCGGGCGGTGCGCTGTCGTTTGGCGGACGGGCAACTGCTCTTCAGCCAGGCGGATCCCTTCGAGCGCTTCTACCTGGTCCTGTCCGGGCAGATGCGGCTTTTCCGCCTGTCGCCGGAGGGGGCGGAAAAGGTGATCGAGATCATCGGTCCCGGGGAGACCTTCGCCGAGGCCCTGATGTTCATGAATGCCGCCCGCTATCCGGTGTGCGCGGCGGCGCTGGGTCCCACCGAGCTCATCGGCGTCGATAGCCGGGATTTCGGCCGCATGCTGCGGGAGTCCGTCGATACCTGCCTGTTGCTGTTGGGCGTTCTCAGCCAGCGGCTCAAGGGGTTGGTACGGGAGATTGACAATATCAGCCTCCATTCCGCCAGCAGTCGCTTTGCCAGTTATCTCCTGTCTCTGCGTCCCTCCCAGGGTGAGGAGCTGGCCCTTGACATGCGCAAGGGGATCATCGCCTCACGGCTGTCCATCAAGCCTGAGACCTTCTCGCGGATCGAAAAGGACTTGAGCGACCAGGGGATCATTGCCGTCCACGGCATGCGGGTCAAGATCCGCGACCTGGCGGCCCTGGAACGGCTGGCGGGACTGGGAGAATTCCGGGAGCTGGCCGCCCTCCCCTGTCAGGGCGGTCACTCTGGCTGAGCGCCACCACCTCAGGCACTCCTGGCAATGGGGTCAGCGACGCGCTTCAGCACCCCGGGTGCGCTTGATCCAGCTCATCAGGTTTTTGTGCAGTTCCTTGAGTCCTAGCGGCTTGCTCAGGTAGTCGTCCATCCCGGCGTCCAGACAGCGTTCCCGGTCCCCCGGCATGGCCAGGGCGGTGAGGGCGATGATGGGGGTGAGCCGCAGGGTGGGATCGCCCCGCAGCCGGCGGGTGGCCTCCAGGCCGTCCATTTCCGGCATCTGCACATCCATGAGGATGATGTCCGGCAGCCAGGCCCGGGCCGCGGCGATGGCCTCCAGGCCGTTGCGCGCGGCCTGGACCTCGAAGCCCCGCAGGCGCAGGTAGGTCGAGACCATTTCCAGGTTGTCCGCATTGTCTTCCGCCAGGAGCACTCGGGCGGGTTCTAGAGGTGAAGCCGTGGGGGTGCCGGCCTCTTCCCGGGTGATCTCATCCCCCTGGACGGCGCCGGCACCCTGGGCAGCGGGGTTCCAGGGCAGGATGAGATCAAAGCGGCTGCCCTGCCCGACGGCGCTGGCGACCTCGATGGTACCGCCGTGGAGTTGGGCCATGCCGTAGGCCAAGGCCAGCCCCAGACCCGTTCCCCCGTACTGCCGCGATAGGCGGCTGTCGATCTGGACGAAGGGTTTGAACAGCCGATCAAGCTGATCCGGCGGGATGCCAACCCCGGTGTCCCAGACGCGGAGGCGCACCCTACCCTGCTGAGTATCCCCCACTACGTCCAGACCAATGACCCCGCCCTCGGGGGTGAATTTGACGGCGTTGCCCAGCAGGTTGATGAGCATCTGCTTGAGGCGGCGGCCATCGCCATGCACCAGTTGCACCGCCGGGTCCAGTCGGGTCTCCAGGCGCAACCCTTTGACGCTGGCGGCCGGGCGGATCAGGCGCAGGCAGGCGTCCCACAACTGGTTGGCGGGTACCTGATCCCAATGCAGGGTCATGCGCCCGGAGGCGACCCGCGACATGTCGAGGATATCGTTGATCAGTTCCAGCAGGTGGGTACCGTTGTCATGGATGGTCTGGGCGGCCTTGGCCTGGTGGGGGCTGAGGGCCCCGAGGAGGCCGTCCCCCATGGTCTCGGAGAGGCCGAGGATGCTGGTCAGGGGGGTGCGCAGTTCGTGGCTCATGGCCGCGAGGAATTCGTCCTTGGCGCGAGCGGAACGGGTCAGCTCGGCGTTGGCGCGGTCCAGCTCGGCGGTACGCTCCCGTACCCGCTCGGCCAGCAGGGCACGCTCCCGGACCAGGGCGTCATGCGCCTGGCGCAAAGCCTGCTCCGCCTGGCGCCGCTGGGAGATATCAGAAAAATTAACCACCGCCCCGGCCAGTTCCCCATCGCGCAGGATGGGGTTGGCATGATACTCCACCGGAAATGCGGTCCCGTCGACGCGCCAGAAGACCTCGTCATCCACGGAGATGGCGATGCCGTCGTGGAAGACGCGGGTGCCCCGGCAGTCTGCCGCCGGGTAGGGGCTGCCATCGGGGTGACTGTGGTGCATGACCTCGTGCATCACCAGCCCTTCAAGCTCCGCAGGGCTGGAGTGACCGAGGAAGCGCGCCGCCGCCGGGTTGCAGAAGATGCATCGGCCGTGGGTGTCGACACCGAAGATGCCCTCGCTGGTCGACTCCAGCAGCAGCCGGGCGTGGGCCTCGCTTCGGCGCAATTTCTCTTGCGAATGGGCCAGGTTCTCCTGCATGGTCTTGAGCGCGGCCAGCATCTCCGCGTTCTCGTCGGCGCCGGTGACGCGGATGGGGGTCGAGAAATCCCCGGCGCTGACACGCTGGGCAATGGCGGTGGCCATAGCGATGGGGCGGCCGATGGTCCGATCCACCAACAGGATTAGCAGCACGACGGCCCCGGTCATGACCCCGGCCATGAGCAGAAAGATGTGGCGCTCTACGCCGGCGATGTCCCGGGCGATACCGTCCAGGGTGAGGTCCTTGTGCTTGAGCGCGGCCTTGACTACCTCGTCGATCAGATCCGTCGGCCGTCGATCGATGCCCCGCACTCGCTGGTCCACTTCCCGGGACGGACCGATCGTCCCCGGTCCGTATTCAGCCAAGGCGCTACGATAGGCGGCGCCCAGTTGGACATGGGCCTCAAGGAACTGATTGGCGATCTGCTGCGCCTCCGGATCTTTCGCCAGCAGATCGATCAGTTGCCGCAGGGAGTGGCGGGTGTTGTCCTCCTCCCGGGCAAACTGGTCTTGGTACACCTCAAAGAGCCCCGGTTCCTGGCCGCGCAGCAGGATGTTTTTCCATTCCTGCACCTGCTTCTTGAAATTGACTTGGGTGGTGAGGGCGATGGCGACGATGCGGGAACTGGTCTCCCGGACCTCAGCGGTCCGGCTGTTGGCCCGCTGATAGAGGGAAAAGGCATAGAGGCCGGCGCACAGGTTGACGACGAGGATGACGACCAGTCCGGCAGCGAATTTGGCACGAATCGTCAAGATGTTAAGCCCTGTGCCCCGCACTGGCGTTGGGGTCCCCCGGCAGGGGTGGCTGGATCGCTGAAGGATAGCTCATTCTGCGGGGGCTGGGTTTGGCGACGGCCCGTCTATTCCACCGTAACGGACTTGGCGAGATTGCGCGGCTGATCCACATCCGTGCCCTTGAGGACGGCGACATGGTAAGCGAGGAGTTGCAGCGGGATGGTGTACAGGATGGGTGCGGTCAGTTCGTCCACGTGCGGGACCGGGATGATGGTCACCCCGGGCTGAGGGGCCAGCGTTAGCCGCTCGTCGGCGAAGACGAAGAGTTGCCCACCGCGGGCGCGTACCTCCTCCAGGTTGGAGCGCAACTTATCCAACAGGTTGTTGTTGGGGGCGACCGCGATCACGGGCATGGTATCGTCGATCAGGGCCAGGGGGCCATGTTTGAGTTCGCCGGCGGGGTAGGCCTCGGCGTGGATGTAGGAGATTTCTTTCAGTTTGAGGGCACCTTCCAGGGCGATGGGGAATTGATTTCCACGGCCAAGGAATAGGGCGTGATCCTTGTCGACAAAGGCCTCGGCGATCCGGGCAACCTGGCCATCCAGGGCGAGAAAGTCCCGGGCACGGCCGGGCAGGGCTCGCAGGGCGGTGGTTAGCTCGGCCTCCGGCTGGTCGATGAGGCCGCTAAAGCGGCCGATGGCGGCCGTCAGCAGCAGGAGGGCGGTGAGCTGGGTGGTGAAGGCCTTGGTTGAGGCGACACCGATCTCGGGACCGGCATGGGTGAGCAGGACCAGGTCCGATTCCCGTACCAGGGAGCTCTCCGGGGCATTGCAGATGCAGAGGGTGGTGGTATAGCCGAGGCGCTTGGCCAGGCGCAGGGCAGCCAGGGTGTCGGCGGTCTCCCCCGACTGGGAGATGGCGACGAACAGGCAGCCCGCGGGGACCACATGGCGCCGGTAGCGGTATTCACTGGCCACCTCCACCTGACAACCGATGGGGGTGAGGCTCTCCAGCCAATGTCGGGCCACCAGGCCGGCGTGGTAGCTGGTGCCGCAGGCGACGATTTGCACGGCGCGAACTTGCTGGAGGAGTGCAGGGGCTGCCTGGCCGAAGGCCTGCGTCAGCACATGGGCGCCGGCTACCCGGCCCTCCAGGGTGTCGGCGAGGGCGCGTGGCTGTTCGAAGATCTCTTTCTGCATGTAATGGCGGTATTCGCCTCGCTCGACGGCATCGGCGTTGAGCGCGGATTCCCGCACCGGGCGGCTCACCGGCTGACCTTGCCGGTCAAAGATGTTGACCTGCTGCCGGCCGATGGCCGCGATGTCGCCCTCTTCAAGGAAGATAAAGCGCTGGGTGACGGGCAGGAGGGCGAAGACGTCCGAGGCAATGAAGTTCTCGCCAAACCCCAGGCCGATGACCAGGGGACTGCCCTCGCGGGCGGCCACCAGCAGGTCGGGGTCCCGGCTGTCGATCACGCCAAGGGCATAGGCGCCCTCCAGGGTTTCGACCGTTGCCCGAACGGCCTCCAGGAGGGGCCGACCTGCCTCGAGTTGGTCATGAATAGCATGGACGATAACCTCCGTGTCGGTTTCCGATGAGAAACGGTGGCCGTGCTCCTTCTGGGCCAGGCGGAGGACGTCGTGGTTCTCGATGATCCCGTTGTGGACCAGGGCGCAGCGATCCCGGCAGACGTGGGGGTGGGCGTTGCGCTCCGCTGGCTCGCCGTGGGTGGCCCAGCGGGTGTGCGCGATGCCGAGATTACCGGGGAGGGGATGGCGGTCGAGTTCCTCCGCCAGGCGCTGCACCTTGCCTAAGGTGCGGATGCGGCCCAGGTGGTTGGGAGCGGCGAGGACGGCCATGCCGGCGGAGTCGTAGCCGCGGTATTCCAGCCGTCGCAGGCCTTCGACGAGGATGGCCGATACGTCCCGTTGCGCAATACCGCCGACGATGCCGCACATAGTCAGATTCCTAAAGGGTCAGGGTGATCAGTAAGGTCCTGTGAGAAGGGATCGGGTAGCTACCGTCTGAGAAACTGTTCAACAACCCCTGTTACGTCTTGGCGTGAACGTCACGGCAAAGACTTTTATTATCAGGGGGGTGGCGGGTCTCCTCATGCCATTTTCCCCCTCTCCCCGCGCAGGAGATGGGTGGGGGGTAAGGGGGGAGCCTGGGGCGACAGGGCCACTTTAGGGTTGAACATTTCCTGAAGCCATTTCCGTGTAGATCAGGGCCAGCGTTCGTCGCGCCCCGGAGGTTGGGCGGCGCGGGCAAAGATGGTTCCTGGTCCGTGCGCGGTTGAGGGCCGCCACTGCTGTTACGGGCGTTTCTTGACCGGTTTTTGCCATTGGTCGATCGTACGTTGGGGGGCTCGGGTCAGGGTCAGTTTATGGGGGGGCGTATCCCGCCCGATCACTGAGCCGGCGCCGATGGTGGCACCCTCCCCCACCGTCACCGGGGCCACAAGGGCTGTATTGGAACCGATGAAGGCACCATCACCGATCCGGGTCAGATGTTTGTTGGCGCCATCATAATTGCAGGTGATGGTTCCGGCGCCAATATTCACCCCACCGCCGATTTCGGCGTCACCAATGTAGGTCAGATGGCTGATCTTGGTCCCCGGGCCAATCCGGGTCTTTTTGATTTCGACAAAGTTGCCGACATGGACCTCGTCCGCCAGTTCGGCCTGGGGTCGTAAGCGGGAGAAGGGCCCAATGCGGGCCTGGGTTCCGACCCGCGCCTCCTCGATGACCGAATTGGCGAGGACCTGGCTTTGGGACCCGATGACACAGTCCCGCAGGTAACAATTTGGCCCGATGGTGACGTCGTCCCCTAGGATTACCTCGCCCTCGAAGAGGCAATTGATGTCGATGCTGACGTCTCTGCCGACCTGGAGGCGGCCTCGGACGTCAAAGCGTGCCGGGTCGCGCAGGCTCACCCCGGCCTGCATCAAGTCTCGGGCGAGGCGGGCCTGAAAGCGCCGCTCCAGATCGGCGAGCTGGATGCGATCGTTGACGCCGAGAATTTCCTCGCTCCTCTCCGGTTGAGTCGTGACAAGGGGCCGGCCTTCCGCCGCGGCCATGGCGATGATATCCGTCAGGTAATACTCGCCCTGGGCGTTGTCATTGCCCAGCCGGTCCAGCCAGCCCGCTAGCCGGCCACGATCCGCGATCAGGAAGCCGGTGTTGATCTCGTCGATGGCCAGTTCCGCCTCGCTGGCGTCTTTTTCCTCGACGATGCGCCGCACCTGGCCATCGTGATCTCGTACGATCCGCCCATAACCGCCGGGATCGGGGAGGATGGCGGTCAGGATGCCGAGGCTGGCGTCCCTTGCTCCCTCCACGAGGTGGTGCAGGGTGGCGGCGCGGATCAGCGGGATGTCGCCATAGAGGACCAGGACGCGGTCGACGGCTTCGAGACGGGGCAAGGCCTGCAGCAGGGCATGCCCCGTACCTTTGCGCTCCGCCTGGTGGGCCCAGTCACAGTCCAATTCCCCTAGGGCCAGGCGTACCTGATCTCCGCCATGGCCATGAACGATACAGAGCCGCGCCGGCGCCAGTTCTAGGGCCGTGTCGACGACATGGCGCAGCAGGGGCCGTCCGGCCAGGGGGTGCAGTACCTTGGGCAGGTCGGATTTCATCCGCGTGCCCTGGCCAGCGGCCAGGATAGCGACACCGAGTTTCATGGGGGGTGACTCCGGGTCGGTGTGGGGTTCAATCAGGGCGAACAGATGCAAGGACAGGCTGAAGAATATGCAGGGTCGCCGGTGGCGATGCGCGGGAGTAGCACGGGTACATTACCCCTCAGCCCGCTGGAATAGTGAATTGGGTCCGGCCTTGCCTCTGGGGATATAGCTACGACTTTGGTGCCAGGATCAGTGCAGGGCAGGCGGTATGGCACAGGCCTGTCCGTCCTGGGCCAGGTCCTCACGGGTAGCCTCCCGTACCTCACTGATCCGGACATGGACCTGCAGACGCTTGCCCGCCAGCGGATGATTACCATCGATGGTCAGGCGCCCATTTTCGATCCGGGAAACAAAGAAGGTCTTGATCTCGCCGGCCTCGTTCTGCATCTGTACTTCGGCCCCGACGTGACGAAATTGAGGGGGGACATTATTGATGTCGTCGGCGAAGGTAAGATCCGGGTCGTGGTGGCCAAAACCCTGTTCGGGGGAGAGTTCAAAATTGACCTCATCCCCCGCTTGCTTGCCACGAATGGCTGCGTCCATGCCGCCGATCAGTTCCTGGTTGCCGCCAACGATGAAGCTCACGGGCAGATCACTGTGCTCAAGGACGCCACCGGTTTCATCGGCGATACGGTAGGTCAGGCTGACATATTTGCCATCCTGGATACGTTCTTCGCTCATATGCAGGTTACCTGAGGGTTGCAGCCGACCCTGGAACGGTCGGTGTCTGGCCAACAGCATACCCTAAAAGACCTAGCCCCCGCAGGGCGGGGGCTAGGTCGGTCAGGCGTGATGACACAAGTAATCAGCTTACCTTGGTCTTGCGCAGCCGCTCAATGGCACGCAATTGGGCCACGGCCTCCGCCAGTTCAGCCTGAGCCTGGGCATATTGGAAATCCGCTGACTTCCCTGCCAGGGCATCCTCGGCGCGACGCTTGGCCTCAGCCGCGGCGGCCTCGTCTAGGTCATGTGCGCGGACGGCGGTGTCGGCAAGGACCGTGACCATCTGGGGCTGCACTTCGAGCATGCCTCCAGAGACGTAGAAGTGCTCCATCTCACCGTTTTCCTTCTCCACCCTGACCTCGCCCGGCTTCAGGCGGGTGATGAGGGCGGTGTGACGGGGAGCGATGCCCAGTTCACCCATCTCGCCCGGCGCGAACACCATGGTCGCCAGACCGGAGTGGATGGCCCGCTCGGCGCTCACGATGTCGACGTGGATTGTCATTGCCATGGGAAATTACCCCGCTGATCAGACATTGCCGCCTTTGGCCGCCGCCTCTTCGATACCGCCCACCATGTAGAAGGCCTGTTCCGGCAGGTGGTCATATTCACCGTTGACGATAGCCTTGAAGCCGGCGATGGTGTCCTTGAGGGAGACGTACTTACCGGGGGAGCCAGTGAAGACCTCGGCGACGAAGAAGGGCTGGGACAGGAAGCGCTGGATCTTGCGTGCCCGGGCCACGGTCAGTTTGTCCTCTTCGGAGAGTTCATCCATGCCGAGGATAGCGATGATGTCCTTGAGTTCCTTGTAGCGCTGCAGGGTTCCCTGAACCTGGCGTGCCACCGTGTAGTGCTCAACACCGACCACATGGGGGTCCAGGATGCGGCTGGTGGAGTCTAGGGGGTCCACGGCGGGGTAGATGCCCAATTCGGCGATCTGGCGGGACAGTACCAGGGTGGCATCCAGGTGAGCGAAGGTGGTAGCTGGCGAAGGATCGGTGAGGTCGTCCGCGGGGACGTACACTGCCTGGAAGGAGGTGATGGAGCCGGTGCGGGTGGACGTGATCCGCTCCTGCAAGGCACCCATTTCCGAGGCCAGGGTCGGCTGATAGCCCACCGCGGAAGGCATACGGCCTAACAGGGCGGAGACCTCGGTACCGGCCAGGGTATAACGATAGATATTGTCGACGAAGAGCAGCACGTCGCGTCCCTCGTCGCGGAAGTACTCGGCCATGGTCAGGCCGGTGAGGGCGACGCGCAGGCGGTTGCCCGGCGGCTCGTTCATCTGACCGTAGACCAGGGCGACCTTGTCGAGCACGCCACCATCGGTCATTTCATGGTAGAAGTCGTTGCCCTCGCGGGTGCGCTCACCCACCCCGGCGAAGACCGAGAAGCCCGAGTGCTCCACGGCGATGTTCCGGATCAGTTCCATCAGGGTTACGGTCTTGCCGACGCCGGCGCCACCGAAGAGGCCGACCTTACCGCCCTTGGAAATGGGCATGATCAGGTCGATGACCTTGATGCCGGTCTCCAAGATTTCGGTGGTGGAGGCCTGATCCTCGAAGGACGGGGCGGCGCGGTGGATCGACCACTTCGACTCGGATTCGACCGGTCCCTTCTCGTCGATGGGCCGCCCCAGGACGTCCATGATCCGGCCCAGGGTCGCCTTGCCCACCGGCACCTGGATGGGGGTGTGGGTGTTGCTGACGGCAACGCCGCGCTGGAGGCCATCGGTGGTGCCCATGGCGATGGTGCGTACCACACCGTCGCCCAGTTGCTGCTGGACTTCCAGGGTCAGGCCCACTTCATCGACCAGAAGGGCATCGTAGACCTTGGGCATCTCGCCGCGCTGGAACTGCACGTCAACCACCGCGCCGATGATTTCCACCACGTTACCGGAACTCATATCACTTTCCTCGTTCTCGCCTCTCGGCGGTTGGATGCAATTCTGTTGGGTTGGGCATTCGGGATGCCCGGGGGCGATGCGAGTGGTCAGACCGCCGCTGCGCCGCCCACGATTTCCGAGATTTCCTGGGTGATTGCCGCCTGGCGCGCCTTGTTGTAGATCAACTGGAGTTCGTTGATGAGGCTGCCGGCATTGTCCGTGGCGGCCCGCATGGCAACCATGCGAGCGGATTGTTCGCAGGCTCCGTTCTCTACCACCGCCTGGTAGACCAGTGATTCGATGTAGCGCACCAGCAGGGCATCGAGCACGGCCTTGGGCTCGGGCTCATAGATGTAGTCCCAGTGGGTCTTGATACTTTTGGACTCCTCATCCGCCTGGATAGGCACCAGTTGGCGGATGGTCGGCTTTTGCGTCATGGTGTTAACGAACTCGTTGTACGCCACGTGGATGGCGTCAATCTCGCCGGCCTCGTAGGCGTCGAGGATGACGCGCACCGCTCCGATCAGGTCCTCGATGTGCGGCTTATCGCCCAGGTGGGTAACCTGCGCCATGACCTTGCCGCCAAATCGGCGGAAGAAGGCTAGGGCCTTGGCGCCGATGACGGCAAAGGAGGTTTCGACTCCCGCCTTGCGCTGGTCACGGATCTCCACGGCCAGTTTGCGGAACAGGTTGGTGTTGAGACCTCCGCAGAGGCCCCGGTCGGATGAGATCACGATGTAGCCGACGCGCTTGCGATCCCGTTCCGCCGACATGTAGCTGTGACGGTATTCGGGTGAGGCGTGACTCAGGTGGGAGATGACCTGGAGCATCTTTTCGGCATAGGGTCGCGAGGAGCTCATGCGCTCCTGGGCCTTGCGCATCTTCGCCGCCGCGACCATCTGCATGGCCTTGGTGATCTTCTGCGTGCTCTTGATACTGGCGATCTTGGTGCGGATTTCTTTGGCGCCGGCCATGTCTTAGGCTCCCAGCGTCCGGCCCGGCCGACCGCCAGCCCTGGAGGGCTGGCGGTCGGCTTGACCGGCGAATGGTTGGTGGGTCAGGACACCCGCCGTCCGGCATGGCTTGGTAAATGCCGTGCCGGCCTTAGGGCAACCGCGGCTTGCTACCATGTATTGTTGGCCTTGAAGTCCTTGATGGCGGCGTGCAAACCTTGCTCGATGTCCTCGTTGTAATCACCCTTGGCGTCGATCTTTTCGAGCAGGGCACCCTGGGAGGTCTTCATGTAGGATTGCAGGGCCAGTTCAAAGTCAACGACCTTGTTCACCTCCACGTCGTCCAGATAGCCCATGTTGGCCGCGAAGAGAGCGACCGCCATTTGGCCAACGCCTAGCGGTGAGTACTGGGTCTGCTTCATCAGCTCTGTGACCCGGGCCCCGCGGTCCAGTTGCTTGCGGGTGGCCTCGTCCAGATCGGAGGCGAACTGGGAGAAGGCCGCCAGCTCACGGAACTGGGCCAGGGCCAGACGAATGCCACCACCCAGCTTCTTGATGATCTTGGTCTGGGCCGCGCCACCGACGCGGGACACGGAGAGACCGGCGTTGATGGCCGGGCGGATACCGGCGTTGAAGAGGTCGGTTTCGAGGAATATCTGGCCGTCGGTGATGGAGATGACGTTGGTCGGCACGAAGGCGGAGACGTCGCCGGCTTGGGTCTCGATGATCGGCAGGGCGGTCAGGGAGCCCGTCTTACCGGTTACTTCACCGTTGGTAAGTTTTGCCACCTCGTCGGCATTGATCCGGGAGGCACGCTCTAGGAGACGGGAATGGAGGTAGAAGACGTCACCGGGATAGGCCTCGCGACCCGGCGGACGGCGCAGCAGCAGAGAGACCTGACGATAGGCCCACGCCTGCTTGGTGAGGTCATCGAAGACGATGAGGGCGTCCTCGCCACGGTCGCGGAAATACTCGCCCATGGAGCAGCCGGCATAGGGGGCGATGAATTGCATGGCGGCAGAGTCGGAGGCCCCGGCATGAACCACGATGGTGTGATCCATGGCGCCGAATTCTTCCAGCTTGCGGACCACGCCCGCCACAGAGGAGTTTTTCTGGCCGACAGCGACATAAATGCACTTAACGCCAGTACCCTTTTGATTGATGATGGCGTCAATGGCGACGGCGGTCTTGCCGGTCTGACGGTCCCCAATGATCAACTCACGCTGGCCACGACCAATGGGTACCATGGCGTCAATGGCCTTGATGCCGGTTTGAACGGGCTGGTCAACCGATTTGCGGGCAATGACGCCGGGGGCAACCTTTTCGAGGGGTGAGGTCAGGGTGGCGCCGACCGGGCCTTTGCCGTCCAGAGGGTTGCCCAAGGAATCGACGACCCGCCCCAGCAATTGGGGCCCGACGGGAACTTCAAGGACGCGGCCTGTGCAGCGCACCCAATCGCCCTCGGAGAGGCCTGTGTAATCGCCGAGGACGACGGCACCAACGGAGTCCCGCTCCAGATTCAGGGCCAGACCATAGACATTGCCGGGAAACTCCAGCATCTCATAGTACTGGGCGTCAGAGAGACCGTGGATGCGGACGACGCCATCGGACAGGCTGACGATTGAGCCTTCCGTGCGGGCCTCGGTCCGGAGGTCGAATTGCTCGATCTTCTGTTTGATGAGATCGCTGATTTCTGATGGGTTCAGTTGCATGTCGGTTTCCCG
>SACH01000386.1 GCA_009928645.1 Gammaproteobacteria bacterium
CTCCGGGGTCTTCTGCCAGCCGGCCTTTTCGTACTGCTTCTCGACCGCCTTTTTCGCTTGCTCGGCGGCGCGGGTGGCGTTGACCTTGGCCTGTTGCTGCGACAAGTCCGCCGCCACGTCAGACGGGTACTGCCCCGGCGCGAAGGTCCGTGAGGTTTCACCGCCCATGGCGGCGTCGATTAGCCGTTGGTTGATCTGTTCGCGGGTTAGGCCCTGTAAACTACCAGGGTCCGCCTGCCCCGGCTTGATGGTCTGGTATGTCTCACCGTCCATGATGGCGTCAATCTGGCGTTGCCGCTCCGCCGCCAACGGGTCGATGTGGGGGGTCCGGTCCCCCGGCGGGTTGATACCGGGGGGCGTCTGGGCGGGCTGCGGCTCATCTTGCAGCAGGTCAGTCTGGGTGTTGCTGTCGATCTTACGTCCACGCGGGAACAGCCCGAAGCCCGCGCCCATTACGCCGCCAGCCAGACCGCCCATCACCGCCTGGTGGGCCACATCCTCCATCAGCGGCTTGCCTTGGGCGTAGTTCTGCCACATCTGCTCAGTGCCGGACTGCGGCACTTCCTGGGCCATCTCCACGCCAGCGGTCATAGGGATACGCTGATACAGCGGGCGTGTCACTTCTGCGGTACGGCCTGCACCCGCCATGGCGGCTTGAACGTCGTCGATGCCGAACCGGCGCGCTGTCGCGCCAATCGTGCCGCCAAGTGCGCCCGTGGTCACTCCGGTACCCAAGCCAACCAAATTGGCCATGGCCGGATCAACGCCCGCTTCCGTCGCCTGGTCTACACCCGCACCGCCGGCATGGGCACCCTCAGCCAGCCAGGGGGCAACCTTAGCCAGACGGTCCATACCTCGGGCCGTCGCGGCGGCACGTAACGGCATACCCAGCCCAAAGCCACTGGCCAGAGACGCGGGTAAAGAGCGAGCGGCAGCGCCAACAAAAGCGCGAGGGGAGGTTAGCGCCTCCCATGCCGCCGCACCCAGACCCTCGTTCTTGAAGGCTTCAGCGACGGCTTGCTCCTGCGCCAGCCGCTCGGGGGACAGGGTTACTTCCTGCCGCGCCCTCCAGTCCGCCAGCCCCGTGGCGTCTTCGACCGCGTCCCACCCCTTGCTCAGGGTATAGTCCGTGCCTGCCCAGGCCAACGGGTTGACTAAGTCAACGATACCCGCCGCCACGCCAGGGATGTCGCTGACGCCCACCGCTACGTCGGAGCCAGTATCTTCCCAGAAGCCTTCGTTCTGCACGTAGTCCGCATACGGCAGCCCCAGCTTATCAGCAACATAGGGCAGGTCTTTGCCGGTCGCCTGGGCCAGTGTCGAGACAATGTCTGGGTCCGACAGGGCCTTCAGCTTTTCGTTGTCGGGGAACTTGGCGCGCAGGACATCCAGCAAAGACATAGTGGTACTCTCGGTTATTCGGTCACGTCGTCAGTGGGCTGGAGGGCGCTCAGCAGCTCCTCGGGAGCGATACCAAGGCTTGTTGCCAGCGCCGTGAGCATGTCGGGAGCGGCATCACTTGCACCGGCCTCCAGGCCCAAGCCCATCTGGTTGCGGTCACGGATGTACTGTGACAAGCGTTCCTGGTACAGCTTATTAGCCAACTCTGGGATCAACGCCGAATTGGGCGCGTCTTTGTACTGCTCCCTGGCGGCGGCCAGGGCTTCGTCCCGCACGACCTGTGGATCAAAGTTGGCCAGCCCGCCGGGTAGCTTGGGCGCGCCCCTGCCACCCAGGCCACGGGTTTCCCGTGCCTGGCGATCCTCATACATCTGCTGCGCCGTCTGGCCGTAGTCCATGCCCCCACGTAGTAGGCCCATGACGCGGCTGACGTACTGCTTAGTTTCGGCGGGCAGTTCCTGCTTGCCGGCCAAGTAGTTGTCGAACGCCCCCGGTCCCGCGTTGTACGCAGCCAAGGCGTGAGCCACGTTACCGTTGTACTTTTGCAGCATTTCCGCCAAGTAGCCCATGCCGCCCCGGACGTTTTGCTCGGGATTGAAGCGGTTTTGCACGCCAAGACCCGCCGCAGTACCCGGCATCAATTGCATCAGCCCGCCTGCCCCGGCGCGGGACCGCGCTAGGGGGTCACCCGCAGACTCGGCCTGAATAACCGCCAGACCCAGTCCGACCGGCACGCCGGTCTCCTGGGAGACTTGCTCCACCAACGGCTGAAAGCGCGTCACCGCCGGACTGAAAGACGGTCCATTGCCGCCGCCGCCCAGACCCATACCGCGCAGACTCTGTTCTATCAACGGCGCATCACCGTACTTGGCAGCGAAGTTGAGCGTGTCCTTGCCGCGTCCGTAGTCGAACTGCTGCTGCTGGAGCCCAAACTGCTGCTGCTG
>SACH01000079.1 GCA_009928645.1 Gammaproteobacteria bacterium
CCCGCGCTGTTGGCCTAAAAAGCGTCTTATTGACGCAACAAATGGCCCTTTTGGCTCCGATACAGGCTATCTGTAGAGTCAAGTCCGACAGGCTGCTAGGGCCGACAGAACCCAGTTGGACCAGGCGGGATCAAGGCGGACCAGGCGGAACCCAACTAGATCAGGCGGCAGCGCGCCAGATCCAGAGGCTGGCTGCCGTCCGGGCCCGGCAGCCAGCAGAGGACGGCGGGGCACGAATGAGCGCAATCGGTCGATTGGACCGCGAAACCTAGCTGGTCTCCTGGTCCGGTTTCACCGTCGCCTCCTCGATACCCAGACGGCGCAGGATGCGGGCGACATAGGCCTGGGTCTCCTCGTAAGGCGGCACCCCGCCATGTTTTTCCACGGCCCCCTCGCCGGCGTTATAGCCCGCCAGGGCCAGTTTGAGGTCGCCCTCAAAGCGGTCGAGAAGCCAGCGCAGATAGGCCATGCCGCCCTTGAGGTTCTGCTCCGGGTCCCAGACGTCCGCGACCCCAAAACGCTCCGCCGTGGCGGGGATGAGTTGCATCAGACCCTGGGCGTCCTTGGGCGAGCGCGCCTGGGGGTTGAAGTTCGATTCCACCTCGACCACCGCCAGCACCAGGCTAGGATCGAGGCGGTAATTGGGCGCCAGGCTATGCACCAACTTGGCGATCTCGCCCGAGGCCGGGTGGGGGCGCAGGACGATCCGGGTGTCGACACCGCTGACGGGGGCACAGGAGGGTTTGCGCTTGGAGACGGCCTTGACTTTGAGGAGCTTGAGTTGGGTGGCCGCCAGGGCATGCCGGCCCTTGATCGCCTCGGCGAACCAGGCCGCGGCCAGTTCCGGATCCCGCTTCACGCCCCGCCCGTGGGCATGGATATGACCGAGCCGATACTGAGCGTCGACGTCACCCATGCCGGCGGCACGACAGTAGAGCTTGAGGGCCTTGTCGACGTCCTGGGCGACACCGACCCCATTTTCGTAGCGCTGGCCCGAGGCCGTCAGCAGGTGGGGGTCCTGGCTGCGCATGGCTGCAGTGAAGACCTGGTCCGGTTTGGCATCGGCAGCTTTGCCCGCGGAGAGGCCAAGCGAGTCCTTGGCCACCGCTTTAACAGGGTCAGCCGCCTGGGTCGGTCCGGGGGACAGGAAGGCCACCAGCAGGCCAGCCGCCAGCAGGGGAAGGATGTTGGTCGTTCGCATCGTCTCGCCACCGGAGGGAATGGGGTGGTGCGCCGGATGCCAGCCGGACCCAAAAGTCCAGGCTCCCGCGCGGGATATCAACCTTAGGGATTAGTTTCCATCAGATCGGCGGGAAAAGCCATACGCGGCTCGGGATCCGGCGAGGCCGGCGCCGGCGGCCCGCTCAATCCTCGGCCCCGGTCCCCTCCCCCAGGGACGCCACCAGTTCGGGGGAACGGTGAATGAGCAGATTCACCAGTCGCAGGGTCGCGGTGATACCGGCGAAGACCTGGTTGGTATGGATACCGCGGGTCCGGACGGCCCCGCCGTCCTCCGCCCAAGTAATGATGCACTCGGTGAGGGCATCGGTACGGCCACCCTTGGGGATACGGACCTCGTAGTCGAGCAGGGCCGGCAGGGTGATACCATGGCGCCGCAGGATCTTGGCCAGGGCCTTGATGAAGGCGTCGAAACTGCCGTTGCCGCTGCCGGCGGCGGTGTGGCTGTCGGCGCCGACGCGCACGCGGATACTGGCGGTGGAGGGCAGGTCGATGGCGCTGCTGAGGTTACAGGCCAGCAACTGGACGTGGTTGTAGTCCTTGCTCTCCAGGACCTCGGCGATGATGAAGGGCAGGTCGTCGGTGGTGATGGTCTTCTTGGAGTCGCCCAGTTCCACCACCCGTTGCAGGACCTTGCGCTGATTCTCCTCCGACAGGCTGATATCCAGCCTTTCCAGGTTCTTGGCCAGGGAGGCCTTGCCGGCCAGCTTGCCGAGGGCGTACTTGCGCCGGCGGGCGAAGCGCTCCGGGCTGAGCTCGGTATGGTAGAGACAGGCCTTGCGATCGCCGTCGGCATGGATGCCCGCGGTCTGGGTGAAGACATCCTCGCCGACGATGGGGGCATTGTCGGCGATGCGCTTGCCGGAGAAGGACTCCACCAGTTCGCTGACCCGGGCCAGGTGGGTCTCGTCGATGGCCAGCTTCATCCCCAGATGGTCGCGCAGGTTGACGGCGACCTCCGCCAGGGAGGCATTGCCGGCGCGCTCGCCGAGACAGTTGACGGTGCAGTGCACCGCCGCCGCCCCGGCCCGGGCCGCGGCCAGGACGTTGGCGGTGGCCAGGCCATAGTCGTTGTGGGGGTGGAAATCGAAGCGCAGCCCCGGAAAGCGCTGGATCATGTCGCTCATGGCGGCGGCGACCGCCTCCGGGGTCATGACGCCCAGGGTATCGGGCAGCATGACGTGGCCCAGGCCCGTGTCCGCCAGCCGCTCCACCAGACCGTAGACATAGTCGCGGCTATCCCGATAGCCGTTCGACCAATCCTCTAGGTAGATGTTGACCGCCAGGCCCCGGTCCCGGGCCAGGCGGATCTCCTCGCGCACGTCCCGGGCGTGCTCCTCCAGGGTCTTGCCGAGCTGGCCCTGGCAATGCTTGAGGCTGCCCTTGGCCAGGAGGTTGAGCACCCGCCCCCCGGCCTCGCGGATCCAGTCCACGCTGCGGCCGCGATCGACGAAGCCCAGGACCTCGACCCGGCCATCCAGCCCCGCGCCCCGCGCCCAGTCGAGGATGGTGGCGACGGCGGCCTGTTCGCCCCGGGAGACCCGGGCCGAGGCGACCTCGATACGATCCACCCGCACCAGCTCCAGCAGGGCCTTGGCGATGTTGAGCTTTTCCTCCGGCGAAAAGGAGACGCCCTGGGTCTGCTCCCCATCGCGCAGGGTGGTATCGAGGATCAGGATGCCCGGGGCCTGACCCCGCGGGTCACCCGTGGGCGGATGGGTAGGGGGCTGGGTCATGGGTTCACCTTGGCCAGGGTCGCGAGGATATGGGCGCGGACCGCCGCCTCGCTGGCCTCCAGACGGGCGCAGCGGGTCTCCTTCTCCAACAGCCCCTGGAGGGCGGGTGGCGGTGGGGCCTCCCGGCCGATGGCCTGGGTCACCGCCTCGGCGAACTTGGCGGGGTGGGCGGTGGCGAGGCAGATGACATCCGTGCTGCCCTGGGCGGCCCGCACCCCGGTGGCGGTGTGGGGGTCGAGGATGTAGCCTTCCTGCTGGAAGGTCTCCCGGATCTGCGCCAGGGTCGCCTCATCGCTGACGGCCACGGCGGCGAAATCGGCCTGGGCCCGGTCCAGCCGGTGGCTTGCCACCTCCAGGCGCCCCTCTCGGCCCATGCCCTCCAGCAGCCCAGCCACCAGGGCCGGGTCCTGATCGACCAGGTAATAGAGGTAGCGCTCGAAGTTGGAGGCGATCTGGATGTCCATGGCCGGGCTCAGGGTCGGGTAGACCTCCCCCGCGGCATACACCCCGGTATGGACGAAGCGGCTGAGGATATCGTTGCGGTTGGTGGCGATGATCAGCCGCTCCACCGGCAGGCCCATGCGCTTGGCCAGGTAGCCGGCGAAGATATCGCCGAAGTTGCCGGTGGGGACGGCGAAGCTGACCCGATGACAGGGGTCGCCGCCGCTCACCCGCCCCCAGGCATAGAAGTAGTAGACCATCTGGGCGAGGATGCGCGCCCAGTTGATGGAGTTGACGGCACCCAGACTCAGCTCACGCTTGAAGTCCAGGTCGCCGAAGAGTTGCTTGACGATGCGCTGACCGTCGTCGAAGGTGCCGCGGATGGCGATGGTGTGGACGTTGGGGTCCAGCACCGTGGTCATCTGCCGTTCCTGGATGGGCGAGACGCGCCCGTCCGGGAACAGGATAAAGATCTGGATGCGGGCCTTGCCGCGTACCCCGGCGATGGCCGCCGACCCCGTATCCCCCGAGGTGGCGCCGACGATATTGAGCCGGCCGCCATCCCGCTCCAGGAGATACTCGAAGAGATTACCCAGAAACTGCAGGGCCACGTCCTTGAAGGCCGCCGTCGGACCGTGAAAGAGCTCCAGCAGCCACTGATCCCCCAGGCGCACCACCGGCGTCACCTCCGGGTGGGAGAAGGTGGCGTAGGAGCGCTCGATCAAATCCGCCAGGTCGTCCCGGGGGATGGCGTCGCCGACGAAGGGGCTCATGACCTCCAGGGCCAGATCCTGAAAGCGCAGACCGGCCCAGGCCCGCAGGGTGGCGTCGTCCAGGCGCGGGGGGCTGGCCGGGACCAGCAGGCCACCATCCGTGGCCAGGCCCATCATCACCGCCTCGGCGAAGCCGATGGGGGCCACGCCCCCCCTTGTACTTACATAGCGCATAGCTTGATCCGCTCGGATAGTCTGGCCGCGAAAGATAGCAAGTTCGTGAAGCAGGTGGCAGCCCCAGCATCAACCCCATATCGGGGCGACACGCTAGGTATTGAATAGCCGGGACAGATCGTGCAGGGATCACGCCGGGAGGAACGGTCTCCTCGCGACCAGCTCTGCCCTGACTGGCTTCACCCGTTACCGTTCTGCCCCCCTCTCCCCTACCCTCCCGCCAGAGGGAGGGAGCAAGAAAATTAGTGGCTGGTATTACCGAAACCACCTCAGGTAGCAGGGGGGTGAACGCCTACCCCCACCCTAACGAAAATGCCCGCCAGAGGCGGGCATTTTCTTGAGGCGTCCCTGCCCGTCAAGGAGATGCCTAGTGGGCGGAAGCCTCGGCGGCACCCACGCCGGTCTCCGACCGGGTCATCTGGTCAGGATAAAGGGCGCGCTCCTTCTGCGCCCGGGCGCTGCGATCCAGGAGGGAGACGATCCAGATCGTTACGAAGGCCGCCGTGATGGAGAAGACCGCTGGCGTCGAGTAGGGGAACCAGGCGCTACCCTTGGGATTGCCAAGGGTAGCCTCCCAGACGCCGGGGGACAGGACGGTCAGGACCACGGACATGATCAGGCCGACGGTACCGCCCACCACCGCGCCGGTGGTCGTGCAATTCTTCCACAGCACCGACATGAACAGCACCGGGAAGTTGGCCGAGGCGGCAATGGTGAAGGCCAGCATGACCATGAAGGCGACGTTCTGCTTCTCGAACAGGATGCCGAGCAGGACGGCGACGATACCCAGGGCGACGGTGGTGATCTTGGAGACCCGCAGCTCGGTATCGGAGTCGACGTTGCCGTGACGCCAGACCGAGGCATAAAGGTCGTGGGACACGGCCGAGGCACCGGACAGGGTCAGGCCGGCCACCACCGCCAGGATGGTGGCAAAAGCCACGGCGGAGATGAAGCCCAGGAAGACGTTGCCGCCCACGGCGTTGGCCAGATGCACGGCCGCCATGTTGCCGCCACCGTTGAGGCCCTTGGCCAGATCGCCGTTGACGAAGTACTCGCCCGGATTGGGGATCAGGTTAACGATGGCGCCAAAGCCGATGATGAAGGTCAGGATATAGAAATAGCCGATCCAGGTCGTCGCCCAGGCCACGGACTTGCGGGCTTCCTTGGCAGTGGGGACGGTGAAGAACCGCATCAGGATGTGGGGCAGACCGGCAGTGCCGAACATCAGGGCCATGCCCACGGAGATGGCAGAGATGGGATCGGTGATGAGGCCACCGGGGGCCATGATCGAGGCGCCGGCCTTAGCGGCCTCCTCGGCGGACTTACCGGTGGCCGCGGCCAGACCGGTCTTGACCTCCACCGCCTTGGCGAACAGGGCCTCGGGACTGAAGCCGAACTGGAGCAGGACCATGATCGCCATGAAGGTGGCGCCACCGAGCAGCAGCACGGCCTTGATGATCTGCACCCAGGTGGTGGCGGTCATGCCGCCAAAGAGGACGTACATCATCATGATGACGCCCACCAGGATGACGGCGTAGATGTACTCCAGTCCAAAGAGGATCTTGATGAGCTGCCCGGCGCCGACCATCTGCGCGATCATGTAGAAGGCGACCACCACCAGGGTGCCGGTGGCGGCGAAGCTGCGCAGGGGGGTCTGGGCGAAGCGATAGGAGGCGACGTCGGCGAAGGTGAACTTGCCCAGGTTGCGCAGGCGCTCGGCCATGAGGAAGGTCAGCACCGGCCAACCCACCAGCCAGCCGATGGAGAAGATGAGACCGTCGAAGCCGTTGGCGAACACCAGGCCCGAGATACCGAGGAAGGAGGCGGCGGACATGTAGTCGCCAGCGATGGCCAGGCCGTTCTGGAAGCCGGTGATGCCGCCGCCAGCGGTGTAGAAATCGGCGACGGAACGGGTGCGGGCCGCGGCCCACTTGGTGATACCCAGGGTGATGATGACGAAGCCGGCGAACATGGAGATGGCTGTCCAGTTGGTCGCCTGCTGAGTGGTCTGGCCGGTGTCGGGACCGGCGCCGAAGGCGGTGCCGAAGAAGCCGATGAGGGCGATGGCGACGACCGCAATCAGGGTAGTAACAAGGGGATTCATTTAGTGGACTCCTCCAGGATGGCCTCGGCCTCGGCATCGAACTCGGTGTTGGCCCGGCGGACATAGATCCAGGTCAGGACGATGGTGAAGAGGATCACGCCCACCCCCAGGGGGATACCCAGGGACATGACGCCTCCCGGCACGATCTGCTGCGCCAGGAAGGCCTTATCAAAGGCAATTAAGAGGATGAAACCGAAGTACGCGAAGATCACCAGCACGGACATGATGATCGAGTAGCGGTTACGTTTTTTGACAAAGGTCTGAAATTTCGGGTTTGACCGAATTTGCCCCCAGGCTTCAACGGACACAGGAAAACCTCCTCATCTTGGAAGGAAAGCAATTAATACCAGGTAGGAAGGTCTTTGACCTTGGTACCCTTCGGGAACGGCATGAAGGCGACCGGTCGATCGGTAGTCCATGGCGATCCGCCCTGTCCGCGTTAGCATTCTCGAAGGATCAGGATCAGGGGGGATCAGCAGATCTGAAACCTGGGAACGGTGACCCCAAGGGGCAAACTGCCAATCATTGTCCCTCTGTCCTGTTGCGGACCAACCAATGATAGGCCCTGTCTCAGGCCGCGTCCAGAAAGGCTTGGGGCATTGACAGGGGCGCGATTGCGAAATCACAATGACAACCAACCCCAAGGCGTGGCAGGGCTGAAGGGGACAAAACCAACCGCGAGGAGGACCCAACTGCCGCCCCCCCATACCGGCCAGGCATCTCCCGCCTGGACGCTCTGACTCGTGCGTAAGGACCCGGTTTCCCCCCCACACCAACAATTCAGACGAGGAGTAGTTCTCCATGACACCCGAGAACCGTGCCGCTTACTGGAAGGCCAATCTCCGCCTTCTCTCCGTCCTGCTCGTGATCTGGTTCATCGTTTCCTATGGCTTCGGCATCCTTCTGGTCGATGTGCTCAACACTATCTCGATCGGAGGCTACAAGCTGGGCTTCTGGTTCGCCCAGCAGGGCTCGATGTACATCTTCATCCTGCTCATCTTCTTTTATGCCTGGCGCATGAACGCCCTCGATCAGAAATTCGATGTGCATGAGTGATCTGGGGTCTGACCCCGGACCAATCAGCCCCAGTTTCCCAGCCATATCTTTTAGAGGAATCGCCTTCCATGACACTGCAAATGTGGACCTTTCTGGTGGTGGGCGCGTCATTCGCGCTCTACCTCGGCATCGCCTTCTGGGCCCGCGCGGGTTCAACGGGTGAGTTCTACGTCGCCGGTGGCGGCATCCACCCGGTCGCCAACGGCATGGCAACCGCCGCGGACTGGATGTCCGCTGCCTCCTTCATTTCCATGGCCGGTATCATCGCCTTCCAGGGCTACGACGCCTCCGCCTACCTGATGGGCTGGACCGGCGGTTATGTGCTCCTGGCCCTGCTCCTGGCCCCCTATCTGCGCAAGTTCGGCAAATTTACGGTACCGGAGTTCATCGGCGACCGTTATGCCTCCCAGACGGCCCGTCTGGTGGGCGTTATCTGCCTGCTCGTCGCCTCCCTGACCTATGTTATCGGCCAGATGAAGGGCGTGGGCGTGGCCTTCTCCCGCTTCCTGGAGGTCGGCTTCGAGACGGGCGTCATCATCGGCATGGTCATCGTCTTCTTCTACGCCGTGCTCGGTGGCATGAAGGGCATCACCTATACCCAGATCGCCCAGTACGTGGTCCTGATCATCGCCTACACCGTACCGGCTATCTTCATCTCCCTGCAACTCACCGGCACCCCCCTTCCCCAGATTGGGCTGGGCAGCGTGGAGACCCAGAGCGGCATGTTCCTGCTGGATAAGTTGAACCAGGTGGTCACCGACCTCGGCTTCGCTGCCTACACGGCGCAAAAGGGCTCGACCCTCAATATCTTCCTGCTCACCCTCTCCCTCATGATCGGTACCGCGGGTCTGCCCCACGTCATCATCCGCTTCTTCACCGTGCCCAAGGTCAAGGACGCCCGCTCCTCCGCTGGCTGGGCCCTGGTCTTCATCGCCATCCTCTATACCACGGCCCCGGCGGTGGGCGCCATGGCGCGCCTCAACCTCATGGATACTATCCAGATCGGTCCGGTTGGCGACCCCGCCGGCAACGTCGAGATCGCCCAAGTGCCGGAATGGATGAATCGCTGGAAGACCACCGGCCTCCTGGCTTGGGAGGACAAGAATGGCGATGGCCGTATCCAGTATTACAACGACAAGAGTGAGGCCTTCAAGGCTAAGGCCGAGTCCTTCGGCTGGAAGGGCAACGAGATGACCAAGGTCGACAACGACATCATGGTGCTCGCCAACCCCGAGATCGCTCACTTGCCCAACTGGGTCATCGCCCTGGTCGCCGCCGGCGGTCTGGCCGCCGCCCTCTCCACCGCCGCCGGCCTCTTGCTGGCCATCTCCTCTGCCATCTCCCACGACCTGATCAAGGGCATGATCGCCCCCAATATTTCGGAGAAGTCGGAGCTCTTGGCGGGGCGCATCTCTATGGCGGGGGCCATCGTGGTGGCGGGCTACATGGGTATCAATCCACCCGGCTTCGCGGCGGAGGTGGTGGCCCTGGCCTTCGGTCTGGCCGCTTCCTCCATCTTCCCGGTGTTGATGATGGGCATCTTTGATAAGCGGGCCAATGGACCGGGCGCCATCATCGGGATGATCGCCGGCCTCACGACCACCCTGGTCTACATCTTCTGGTTCAAGGGCTGGTTCTTCATCAAGGGTACGGAAATGGCGGCTAACATCCCCGCCAACTGGTTCATGGGGATCTCCCCGGAGGCCTTCGGTGCCATTGGCGCCCTGGTAAACTTCGTGGTCGCCTTCCTGGTGTCCCGCTCCACCGCCGCGCCTCCGGAGCACATCCAGCACCTGGTGGAGGATATCCGCGTGCCCAAGGGTGCCGGGATGGCTACCGGCCACTAACCATAATCAATAATCCTTTGCCTTCCTGCCGGGCCCTTCAGGGTCCGTGCGATTTCAGAGCTCTCAGGCCCGCAAGGGTCCCAAGCCTGACCTCACCCCGCTTCGGCGGGGTTTTTTTTGGGGGGGCAACCTGGCCCGCCCCGGGGTCGATTGACGGACAAGTGATGGCGATCAGGAGGGAACTGGTAGCGATTGTTCGCAAATAGCTGTCAAAATCCCGTAACATTGCCACATCCTTCCGCCCGTGAACGGAGCGATACCCGCCCCCCTGAGGGGTGCCGCACGGGCCCCACAACCCAGGTCTACGACCATCACTGGCCGGTCTCCAGCCATCGCGACCGCCGAATGAAGCGGGTGCTTGCAGACTCCCCGGAGCGGGCACCCGAGGCAGACTTCAGTCGGGGTGGCTGAACGCAGGCCTCTACCCTAGAACGAGGAGAACCCATGTCCACCAACGAAAAACCCATCAAGCAACTGGAATCCCTGGTCCGGGAGTTGGCCGAGACCGCCCGGGCCCAACTGGAAGTCGCCCAGGCCCAGGAGAAGGTCGCCCGGGCTCAGGCCGAGGCCCAGGCCGAGACCGCCACCGCCCGCGCCCGCGCCGCTAAGGCCGAGGCCCTGGCGGCGCAACTCCAGGCGGAGGCCCAGGCCAAGTCCGCCCAGGCCCAGGCCGAGGTCCAGAATGCCCTCAAGCAAGCCAGCGAGAGCCGTGAGCACGCCGAACAGACCCGTCGCGAGGCCCAGGCCCTGATCGACAGCGTCAAGGCCGAGGCCCAGGCCGAGATCGACACCATCCGCGAGGCGACCCATCAGGAGATCGAGCAGGCCCGCCAGGAGATCATAGCCCAGGCCGCCCGGAAGATCGCCGATGCCCAGGCCTTGCTGGAGAAGGAGGCCCAGGCCCAGGCGGAGACGGCCGCCGCCCAGGCCGAGACGGCACGGTCGCAGGCAAAGACGGCCGAGGCCCAGGCCCGCACCGCCCAGGCCCTGGCCCAGGCCAGCGCCAAGGAGCAAAGCGAGGCCGCCCACGCCCTGGAAGAGGCGCGCCAGGCCCAGGAGCGTCTGAATGCCGCGGAGAACAAGGCGCGGGAAGCCGTGGAGCGCGCCAAGACCCTGGCAGCGAGTGGTGGCAACCTGATGGCTACCCCGGATACCCCCGCTGAGGGGCAAAAGAGCACGGAGCCCTCCTCCCCAGCCGCCGCCGAGCCCGGCGCCGAGGTTGCCAAGGCTGCGTCCGCCCGGAAACCCGCGTCCCGGACCGTCGGCACCCCGACCAAAACCAGCTAAGTCCAAGGGGCGCCCACCGTGCCGGCGGGACCTTCCGTCGGCTCGGGCGCGGGCCTGGCCGCGCGTACCGCTTTGGCACTCACCCCGGTACTCACCCGGGGGCACTCATCCGCGGTGGCAAGTCACAATCTTCTTCGTGTATGGTTATCCTTTACTCTCGCTTCCCGGACCTGAACCATGGACGTGGAACTCCTCGAAATTCGCGATTTCCTGGCCAGCTACCATCCCTTCGCCCTCCTGCCTGCCGGGGTGCTGGACCGCCTGCCCAAAAAACTGAAGGTCCGTTATTTTCGGCGTGGGGTGGCATTCCCCCCCAAGGACCCAGACCAGCCCTATCTGTATATCCTACGCCGGGGTGCGGTGGAGTTGTGCAATCCCAGCGGCGACCTGGTCAGCAAACTCGCCGAGGGTGACCTCTGCGCCATGGACTGCCAGGTGGCCGAGCTGGGCCTCAAATTCACCGGCACCACCGTGGAGGATACCCTCTGCTACCTGTTGCCCTGCGCCGAACTCACCCGCCTCCGGGACGAGTACCCGGATTTTGCCGCCTTTTTTGATCATTCCCAACGCGACCGGCTGCGCAAGGCTCTCGACCTGGTCCAGACCGACCAGATAACCAGCGGTGGCAACCTCCTTACGGTGAACATCCGTGACTTCGTCGCCGGTCGCAAGGTCATCAGCGCCCCCCCCGAGGCCAGCATCCGTGAGGCGGCCCGCCTCATGACCGAGTTCCGCGTCTCCTCCATCTTCATCATGGAGGGTGAGCGCCTGGCGGGTCTGGTCACGGACCGGGACCTGCGCAGTCGTTGCATCGCCGCCGGTCTCTCCTCCCAGGAACCGGTCAGCCGCATCATGACCGCCAACCTCCACACCATCACCAGCGGCACCCTGGCCTTTCACGCCCTTATCACCATGACCAGGCTGAACGTCCACCACCTGCCGGTGCTGGAAGAAGGCAAGGTCATCGGCATGCTCTCCACCTCGGACCTGGTGCGCTTCCAGAGCGCCAACTCGGTCTACATGGTCGGCGACATCCGCAAGGCCCGCGACCTGGAGGCCCTGGTCACCCTCAGCGGCAAGATCACGGAACTGCAGGTCCATCTGGTCAAGAGCGGCGCCACCACCGACCAGGTCGGCCAGGCGGTAAGCGCCGTCACCGACGCCATCACCACCCGCCTGCTGGAGATGGCGGAGGCGGAATTGGGCCCACCGCCGGTGCCCTATGCCTGGATGACCGCGGGTTCCCAGGCCCGGCGCGAGCAGTCCTCCCACTCCGATCAGGACAACGCCCTGCTGATCGCCGACCACATGCGGCCGGAGGACGACGCCTATTTCGCCGCCCTGGCGCGCCTCGTCAATGATGGCCTCAACGCCTGCGGCTACGTCTACTGCCCCGGCGAGGTCATGGCCTCCAACCCCAAGTGGCGCCAGCCCTTGCGCAT
>SACH01000387.1 GCA_009928645.1 Gammaproteobacteria bacterium
ATGCCGGGTCGGCAACCGGCTGCTGGAGGCCCTGGTGGAAAAGGTGGCGGCGGGCAAGGCCTCGGCCTATGACCTGGAAGAGATGCGCCGGATCGGCGACCTGATGCGGCAGGCCAGTTATTGTGGGCTGGGCATGACGGCCGCCAATCATGTCCGGGATATCCTGGATAAGTTTCCGGCTACCTTCCAGCGCCGGTTGCGGCCTGGCAGCGACTTTACCCCTGCCTTCGACCTGGACGCCTCCCTGGCGGCGGCGCGGGCCATCACCGGGCGCAACGACGCTGGCGCGCATCTGGAGGAGGTATGAACCTGTCGACTTCTCTGGTGAATTCCTTCCGGCTCGACGGCCGCGACATCCCCTTCCAGCCGGGCCAGACCATCATGGATGCCGCCCTCGCGGCGGGGGCCTACATCCCCCATCTCTGCCATAACCCGGAGCTGGCCCCCCACGGCAGTTGCCGGGTGTGCGTGGTGCGGGTCGGCGGCCGCCTGGTATCCTCCTGTACCGCCCCGGCGGCGGCGGGGTTGGAGGTGGCCTCGGATACCCCGGACATCCAGGCCAGCCGGCGGACCATCCTGCAGATGCTCTTCGTCGAGGGCAACCACATCTGCCCGGCCTGCGAGAAGACCGGCGCCTGTCAGCTTCAGGCGGTGGCCTACTACACTGGCATGCTGACGCCCCACTTTACCCACTTCTTCCCTCGCCGGGACCTGGATGCCTCCCATCCGGACTATGTCATCGACTTTAACCGCTGCATCCTCTGTGAGTTGTGCGTGCGCGCCAGTCGCGACCTGGACGGCAAGAACGTCTTCGCCATCAGCGGCCGGGGCATCGATAGCCGGCTGGTCATCGAGTCCCCCACGGGCAAGCTGGGCGACAGCGCCTTTGCCGCCACGGACCGGGCGGCCCATGTCTGCCCGGTCGGGGCCATCCTGCCCAAACGCGGCGCCTATGCCGTTCCCATCGGCCAGCGCCTGTACGATCGCGAGCCCATCAGCCAGGTCGGCGATGTGGCCGCCAACGAGGGGAGGGCACGGCCATGAGTGACCTGATCGAGCGGCACCATGCCGTTGACGTCACGGGGATGACCGGCGCTTCCGCCACCCCCGGGGGATTGCCGAACGGCTCCCCGACAGGGTTAGCGGGTAGGTCAACAGCGGGTTCGTTAGGCAGGGCAATGGCGGGAGCGCCAGCGCCAGACGAAACGCTCCACAGCCCCCCGGCAGGCCTGGAGGCGGGCACCCCTGAAGGGCGTCCTGATCCAGGCTCCCCTTCGGGCCCTGGCCCGCGACCCAAGCTCAAGGTGGCCACCACCTCCCTGGCCGGCTGTTTCGGCTGTCACATGTCCTTCCTGGACATCGACGAGCGCATCCTCGATCTGGTGGAGTTGGTGGAGTTCGACCGTTCCCCGATCACGGACATCAAGCACCTAGGACCCTGTGACTTGGGCCTGGTGGAGGGTGGGGTCGCCAACGCCGAAAATGTCGAGGTCTTGCGGGAGTTCCGCCGCCAGTGCAAGGTCCTGGTGGCCCTGGGCGCCTGCGCGGTCAACGGTGGCATCCCCGCCATGCGCAATAGCTTCGCGCTGGGGGACTGCCTGAGGGAGTCCTATGTCGGCGGCATCGGCATCCACAATCCCGGCGTGCCCAACGACCCGGAGATCCCTCTGCTGCTGAACAAGGTCCATCCCATCCACGAGGTGGTCAAGGTCGATTACTTCCTCCCCGGCTGCCCGCCCTCCGGGGATGCCATCTGGACCTTCCTGACCGAACTGCTGGCGGGACAACCCATCAGCCTGCCCTACACCCAGTTGCACTATGACTGAGGTGGGTAACCAGACTAACTGTCATGAGGCGGCAGGCCACGCCCCTGATAATGAGAGGCTTTCCCGTGACTTTCACGCTAACGTTCATCCAGGGGCTTACAGCCTCACCCCGCCGATGAAGCAGCCCGTCTGACATGAACATAAAAATGGCCGGTGGTGATCCGTCGCTCGCCCCGCGCCCATCCGAGGAGATTGCCATGCACCGCCATCCGGAAGTCGCTCGCCTGGAAACGGCCCCCCAGCCAACCGGCCTCAGGCGCATCGCCATCGATCCCCTGACCCGGGTCGAGGGGCACGGCAAGGTCACCCTGCTGCAGGACGACCATAACCGCATCCAGCAGGCGCGCCTGCACATCGTCGAATTCCGCGGCTTCGAGAAATTCATCCAGGGCCGGCCCTACTGGGAACTGCCGGTGATGGTGCAGCGCCTGTGCGGCATCTGCCCGGTGAGTCATCACCTGGCCGCGGCCAAGGCCACCGACCAGCTCGTCGGCGCGGACCA
>SACH01000388.1 GCA_009928645.1 Gammaproteobacteria bacterium
CCGCAGAGGCCAGATGCAAGCGCATCCGATACGCCGTCAAGCCATTCGACGTAGGGCCATGGCGAAGTCCGACCGCCCCCTTGGGGGCACGTCGTGACGGAGCCGTGGCCCGGAGGGGGGCGAACCGGGGCACAAGGGTTGTCGCCGAGCGCAAGGCGAAAGGGGGACTGGGACGTCCCGTTTTGCATCCTGAGCACGGCGACACTCCGATATCCCTCTTCCGGATTTGATGGCGATCCGGTCCGCCACCTGGCCGGGAATGTCCTGAGTTTTGTCTATGTTGACTATGGCAGGGATCGCCAGGAATTTGAGCATGCACTGGAAAGCTCCGGCTTCCGTGGCTACGAAATCCTGGGGATACGTCACGTCGGGGAGAGAGAGCTTGCCCCGCGCGGCTGGAACCCCGCACCACTCCTGCCTGAGGATGGAAACCCATCACGGTACCGGGACTGGATCAAACCGCCCTTCGCCGACTGGGTGGTTCTTCAGCGGGCCAGGACGCTGCCGGACAGTCATGGTCCGCAGCGGTTCAGCCTGCTTCATCTGTGCGCCGACGGTGTCGCGGCCTTTCAGGCCCTGTACGTCGCCAACGGCATAGCCCCCGCTATGCTGGCTATCATCCAGCCCGGTCACGGGTTCGGCGGGAACTGGACCATCTATGAGAACGCGCGGCTGATTCTCGGGCGTTCCGTCCTGCAGAACCCGGCTGGCACGCCGGACGTTCTGCTCTATGGAGGCTACGGACCACGCGACTACTACCGTCAGCCGTGCTGGCCGGACTACTCGGCATGGCTGTGCTTTCTCAACAAGGCCGCCGGGGGGAGTATCGGGGTATGGAGGCGTGCCGGGTACCCGCCTGTGGGCCAAGGGCTAGAGTGACAAGGTCCGATCTGTCGCAGATGGTGCAGGGCGGGCGGGTGAGTGGTGTAATGCAGCAACGCCTTGGTGCATCAGACCCCAAAGCGCCCCTGGTTAAATGAAGGTGTTTACCTGAACGGACCTGGTTCAGGCCCAATGCCGTTTGTCCGGGCCTTGTTTTCAGCTCACGGCGCACCTGTGATGGCGCTCTCACCCCCCCCTGCGGCCCTGGGCTGGCCTGGATAGCTCAAGCCGATGGTTCCCCTACCTCCCCCGCGCGGGGGAGGGTTGGGGGGAGGGGCCTGGCGGTTACCACCAGTCCAGCCTTCTGATTATGTCATCCGGGATCAGGAACGGAAAAAAGGTAATGGTCGGCGGGCCTCAGCCGATGCTCAGGGTTACAAGGGTAACCTTCTGAGTTTGGGAGAACTCATCCTGCCTCGACCCTGATCGGGGCGGGATAACCCTTGACCTGACGCTCCACCAAGCCATGGCGGCTGATCAGCGACTGGTAATAGACATTCCATTTCCGCTCGCTGGTCGTCATCCCCTGCGGCGCCTTCCGGGCGGCGGAGGCCTTGCTGTGCATGGCCAGACGGTAGCCGATGCTGTGGCTCCAGTGCTGGACCGTGGCATAGCCATGGAACAGCCAGTCCTGGAGGGCCTTGGCAATCTCCGCCGCAGCCTGGCACTGGCGAGCCCTGGCCTCCGCCCATAACCACTCCATCACGTCCGATTGGACCTCGTCGATGAAGATCAGGTGGTTCATCTCGTCCACATGCACCCGTAACCAGCCGACGGTATGCCGGGTGGAGGGATGGAGCGAATGCTCGGACATGCCCATCAGGTGGTTGATGAGCTGCTGATGACGGATGTTTCTGCGGCTGAGCGCGTCAAACACCGCCGGGGCAGTGAGGCGGAAGACGATCTGGGGTTGGCTGAATAACCGCTGGGCACCGTTCCAGACGTCCAGGCTGAGCCCGAAGGTCGTGTTCTGGTCGATGTAGCCCCTGATCCCCGCCAGGGTGATGCGGGCGTTCTGCATCAGGCCCAGCAGGTCGCGCTGATAACGGCTGGCGATCCCGGGCCATTGCCGCTTGAACTGGCTCCAGGGGATGCTGGAAACCTGCAAGTTCTCCATGTTGGCCGCGAGGGTCCTGAGCGCCAGGCTGAACTCAGAGACGAAGCCCGGCTCCGTGCCCTGGAACAACTGCTGAAGTTGCAGGGCACGCAGTTGCTGCCGGCGCGCCCAATAGCCGCGCTCATGCGCCCCCTCCGGCCGGTTGAAGGCCTCCTCGGCGGTCAGCAGCCGGATCACGGTTTCCCGGTAAAGGGCCTCGATTTCCGCATCGGTCAGGTGCGTCCAGAATGCCGTGATGAGCTGATTGCGCCAGGCAACGGGCGTCTCCGAGCTGGCCGTCACGGGAAAGGCGCAGGTGTCACCGGGATAGGCCCGCTCCCGGC
>SACH01000389.1 GCA_009928645.1 Gammaproteobacteria bacterium
AGATGCGAATCATTACTCGCGAAAGGTTCATAGCTCAAGATGTAACTGGGTTTAGAATTGAAAGCTCGACTCAATCCAATTGGAAGTCCTCCGATCAGAGGAACGATTGCTGCATGTGAAATCATGATTGTTATGCGAAGAAATCATCTAGAGTAGAATGGATCTGTTCATCCATTTGTTGAGCATGAAGAGAGTCTGAATTCAGCCATTCCAATCTGTCATTGACATAGTTCTCGACAGTAAAGTATTTGAGAAGATTCTTCGAGACTTCAATTCGATCTTCAGATGTCACATTCAGAGATTCATTGATCTGACGAAAGATCTCATCTTCATCTCCGAAGTCTGCAGAGAAATGCTTGACTTCGGATCTCGTCAGATATTCCACAGTAGCATGTTGATGGGGCTTTGATTTTTCCAGAGGTTTAGTAAGAATGACTGGAACGACGCCATAGATTCCTGCTTCGAAGGCAGTGAATCCGAATCCCTCATGAAAACATGGAAGAATGATCGATTGACTCGACTTCAGTGCGCTCCAGAGATCTTCATCTGACAGATTTTCTTGATATGCATTCGCAGAAGAAATCAGTTTGTTGTAGTACTTCAAGTCTGGATCTCTTCGTGGATCTCGAATGCCATAATGTACTATTACATTCTCTGGATTCCTATACTTATATAGCTTATGATGATACTTCGAAGACTCATACCGTCCGATGACTGCCGATGTCTTGCCACAAGAGACGATTTCTTCTGAAGTCGGAATCATGTCTGTCCAGACAAAGTGATCAATATATCCATCGAACGCAAGATCTCCTGAAAGAAGTCCTTCTTTATCTTCAATCCGATTAAAGATCGCGTTCTGTCGGTCTATTGAATATCTGGAATTAGTAAGAACCTTTGCATTGTTTCTTTTCGAAATTCTTAGATTGTTCAATGCACCAGAGAATCCAAGACACCAGACGTAGTCTATGATGTCATGAATGATGAAGAGGATGTTCTTGTCTTTAACTAGATTGTTGAGTCCAGTGATCATTCCGATCGAATGACAGTGCGCGATAATATAGTCGGACTCTGATAATTCTTTCTGAACTCTCTTCAGGTATTGCTTCACATAGACGGCAGACTGACGCGGGCTCTTGCCTTCTCTGACTGCACGATCTTTCGCACCGAATTCATCCACTCGAATCTTCTTGTAGTCATAGAATGAATCTTCATTGTTTCCACAGAAGATGTATGTCGTATCAAAGCCGAGTTTAGAAAAAGCTCTGGCATCGAGTTTTGAACTCTTCTGAAGACCACTTCTGACTATAGGACCATTAAAGGTCTCTGTCAGATTATCGATTATCGTTATTTTATTATTCATAGAGGTAATTTCTGCAGTCTCGTAAAACCGAGAATTCATAAGCAGGATCGTTGAGGAGTCTATTCCTCGGAGATGGATGAGGAAGTCGAAAATGAATGATTCTGCATCGCTTCAGTGTGTCGGATGCAATTCCACCGAGTGCGATGATTTTCGAATAAGATCGAGAAGCTTCTGTCAAAGTCTTCATGTCTACATCTCGAATTGAGACTGCTCCAGGACGATCGCAGACATTCATGAATGAGAAGTAGTCAATCGACAAGAGATTCATCCAGCCGATAAGACGATCAAACGTTGAATTCTTGAAGATTTTCTTACGTGTAGGTCTATTAGATGGATTCATTCCGACGACCAGAATTCTGATCTTATTCATCAGCTTTGATTAAATTCTCGATGTGAACGAAATGGTACTCATACACATGAAGAGAAGACGCAGTCCAGATCAAGTCACCGACTTCTACGTTCAGATCTTTGGCCAGCATTGCTTGAACATATTTAGCCCACTGTGCATCGTTACAAAACCCATACAAACAATCGTTTGATCTCATCATATAGTGAGAGATCAATTTGTCATCACGAATATAGAACGAATTACCCAGAGTGCAGACAAAATCATTCATTCCATTAAGATCATATTCATAGTGCATCGAGGGTCTATTATAGATCATGATTGCACGACGTGAATATGGATTCCTTTCAAGTTCATGCAGGACATTCTTATATTGATTGAAATTTTCATCGGACCAGATCAGATATCCATAATTCGAATTGATCTTTCCATCTTCATCTGCAACCTGTCTCCAGATCTTTGGAACTTCGCCTGGCATGTCGTCGACGTAGAGAGACTGAGATTTGTACCACTCGATCTCTCGTTGAGCATATTCATAGTTGGGTTTGCGAATGATCCAGTCTTCATCAACCAGAAAACTTTCTCCGATGATCTCGATCATCTTGACGCC
>SACH01000390.1 GCA_009928645.1 Gammaproteobacteria bacterium
CTAACCCACCAGGGCCTGGTCGTAGAGTTCCTCGTAATGGCGGGCGCTGGCGGTCCAACTGAAGTCCTGGGCCATGCCATTGAGGGCCAGTTGCCGCCAGCGCTCGGGCTGCTCGCGATAGAGCCGTATGCAGCGCTCCATCGCCTCCCAGAGGCCCTCCCGGGTGGCCGGGTCGAAGCAAAAGCCGGTACTCTCCCCGCGCTCGATGCCAGTGCCGCCAGCATCGATCACGGTGTCCGCCAGGCCCCCCGTGCGGCGCACCAGGGGCACGGTCCCGTAGCGCAGACTGTAAAGCTGGTTAAGGCCACAGGGCTCGAAGCGGGAGGGCATGAGGAAGGCGTCGCTGCCGGCCTCGATGCGGTGGGCCCGACCCTCGTCATAGCCAATGGCGATACCCACCCGGTCGGGGTGGGCCTGGGCGGCGGCCAGCAGGGCCTTCTCGGTCGCCTTCTCCCCGGAGCCCTGGAGGATGAACTGGGTGTTGGGGTGCCCCAGCAGACGCGGCAGCACCCCTAGGATCAAGTCGGCCCCCTTCTGCGGGACCAGGCGGCCGATGTGGCCGAAGACCAGGGCCTCCTCGTTGCGCGGCAGGCCGAATTCTCGCTGCAGGGCCAGCTTGTTCTCCGCCTTGAAGCTGAAGGTGTCGCCATCGTAAGGCTGGGGGATGTGGCTGTCCGCCGCCGGATTCCAGGCGTGGTAGTCAATGCCGTTGAGGATGCCGGAAAAGCGCCGCCCCAGGCCCATGAGCAGGCCGTCCAGGCCGCAGCCCAGTTCCTTGGTCATGATCTCCCGGGCATAGGTGGGGCTAACGGTGTTGACGCGGTCGGCGAAGACGATGCCGCCCTTGATGAAGGAGAGTTGCTTGTGGAACTCCAGGCTATGGAGGGTCCAGAAGACCTCGGGGAGATGCAGGCGGTCGAAGGTAGCGCGGTCGAAAAGTCCCTGGTAGGCCAGGTTGTGGATGGTGAAGACGGTGGCGGGGCGGTCCGGCTGGCCGTGGAGCAGGGCGGGGACCAGGCCGGTCTGCCAGTCGTTGCCATGGATGATCTCCGGGCGCCAGTCCAGGACGGGGCAGCCCAGACCGATGCGGGTGATGGCCTCGCAGAAGAGCATGAAGCGGTCAGCGTTGTCACCCCAATCACGGCCGCTGGTGTCCGTGTAGGGGCTGCCCTCGCGGGCGAAGTGCTCCGGGGCCTCTACCAGGTAGGTCGGTACCTCGCTGTCGGGCAGGCGCCCCCCCAAGATGCGAGCCGTTCGCCCCATGAGGGGCAGGCGGACGTCGCCCAAGGGCCGCAGTTCGCGTAACTGGCGAAGGGCCTGGGGGTAGGCGGGGATGATCAGGCGGGCATCGTGACCGATCTCGCGGAGGGCGGCGGGCAGGGCCCCGGCCACGTCGGCGAGGCCACCGGTCTTGATTAGGGGGTGGGCCTCGCTGCTCGCGAAGAGGATGCGGCGGCGATTGGCGGTGGATTGGGGGTCGATGGCGAGGCGCTCCCATACAGGGCCATTCCCGCGAGACCAGACGCCCATGCCCGGGGGGTGCCGGGCAGGCCACAACCTCACGCGATCCGGCCAGGATTACGATGAAGACCGTCCTGGCGCACCGCGGGCAAGGCGTCCCTCTGCGGCGCCTGGTGGTAGAATCAGCGCCCTTGCCCGCAACAGGGCACAAACTAGCATAAAACGGCCCGCGCGGTCATCGCGCCGCAAGCTTTCGGGGATGGAAACTGGGCCCTCTTTCGGCGGTTCGCGGCGTCCGGCGTCTTGCGGGCGGGCGGAACGCCCCCAGCCATCAGGAGTCCGCCGTCATGGCGTTAGTCAACGAGACCCCGCAATGGAAGGCCCTCGAGGCGCACTGGAAGCAGATGTCCGCGGTCCACATGCGCGACCTCTTCGCCGCCGATCCGGGGCGCGCCACGCGCCTGTCCCGCCGCGCCCCCCACCTCTTCGTCGATTATTCCAAGCATATCGCCACCGACGAGACCCTGCGCCTGCTGCTCGATCTGGCCGAGGCCCGTGACCTGAGCGGCTGGATCCGCCGCATGTTCCGGGGTGACCATATCAACACGACCGAGGACCGCGCTGTCCTCCATGTCGCCCTGCGTAACCGCGCCAATCGCCCCATCATGGTAGATGGCGAGGATGTCATGCCCGGCATCAACGCCGAACTGGAGAAGATCGACCGCTTCGTCACCGCGGTGCGCAGCGGCGACTGGTCCGGTTTCACCGGCAAGCCCATCCGCGACGTGGTCAATATCGGCATCGGTGGCTCCAACCTGGGCCCCCTGATGGTGTGCGAGGCCCTGCGCCA
>SACH01000080.1 GCA_009928645.1 Gammaproteobacteria bacterium
GAGGCGTCAGAGTCTGTCGTCATGGTCTTTTCCTCATCCTCCGTGGACAGCCCTCCGGCGATGAAGCGGTTCCAGCCGGTGGGGCCCGCGGCCTTGGCCTCTTCATGCTGCCGCGGGCGCGCCGCCCCGGGCAAGGCCCGCCAGGCGGCGGCGGCCGTGAAGCACGCGCGGTGGGCAAGCTGGGCCCGGGATCGGGCGGTCATTGCTGCGCTCTACATCGCGGCAGATCGGATACTGGCGGTCGCCGACGATGCGGCCCTTGCTGTCGCCATGGCCCGCCCGCTTCATGACGATCGTCACCGGCTTGCCGGCGGCGTACTGCACGGTGACCTTACTCCGGATGTCGTCGGAGAGGCGTTTGCTCATGCCGGTTGATTCCTGACCGAGGGAGGCGAGGTGGTAGACCCGCACCGCCGCGGCGATTGCCAGCCGCGCCCAGGCATTGACGGCGTGGTGTTGGCCCCAGGGCGCGCGGATGCTGGCTTTGAAGATAAGTCAGTGGTCGGTCAGGGTCCACCTGGCGCCGACGGTAACGAATGACTGGTGGGACCGGCCGAGGCTTAGCGGGATCGGCGTGTCGCCGTGCTCAGGATGCGAAACGGGACGTCCCAGTCCCCCTTTCGCCTTGCGCTCGACGACAACCCGGGTGCCCCGGTTCGTCCCGCTCCGGGCCACGGCGCCGTCAGGACGGGCCCCCAAGGGGGCGGTCGAACTTCGCCATGGCCCTCCGTCGAATGGCTTGACGGCGTCTCGGATGCGCTGGCATCTGGCCTCTGCGGCGGCGGGCCTTCGCCCCTCCGCCACGCCGGCCAGACGCCCGCGCCGACGCCTACCGGGGACTATCGGCCTTCGCTGCGCTCTCCATGGCCGGCAGCGAGCGCCGAATACCTCAAGACGGAAGAGGACATGGCCGACTATCTGGAAGCCCGCTTCCAGGAAGCCGGTAACGATGCCGCCTTCATCGCCAAGGCCCTCGGTCATATCGCCCGCGCCAGAGGGATGAGCCAACTGGCGCGCGACACCGGCCTGGAACGTTGCGGCACGCCAAGCGCGGCTTCCTCAGCCTGACCGCAAGGACGCTGGCTCGAACAGGCAGCCGGGTCACAGGGCGGGCACAAAAACCCCCGCCGGGGCGGGGCGGGGCAAATACTTGCTTGTTTTAGTATCATTGATGATACTACTGACCGTGAACACTGCCACCAAACTGCTGGCCGCCATGCGTCACCATCCCCTGGACTGGCGCATCGAGCAATGGCAGGCCGTGGCGCGTCAGCATGAGATTGACTGGCGGCAAGAAGGCACTCGCCATGGCGTGTTCATCCGTGCGGATGGCCGCACCTTGCCCGTGCCGGCCCATCGGCCCATCAAGCCGATCTACATCAAGAAATTCGTGGCCTTAGTCCAGGGCGCCAAACCATGATCGACCTCAATGCCTATCCTTTCGAGATCAGCCCCTTGGCCGCTGACGATGGCGGCGGCTATCTGATTGCCTACCCGGACTTTGCCGAGTGCATCGCGGATGGCGACACCGTTGAAGAGGCCATTGCCCATGGCCGCGAGGCCCTGGCCGCGACCATCGCCACCTTGCAGGCCAAGGGCTTTCCGGTTCCGCAACCCGGTCGGGGTGGCCCCTCGGGCAAATTCGTCACCCGCGTCCCCAAAACGCTGCACGCGCAATTGGCGCTGCGCGCCAAGGCGGAGGGGGTATCCCTCAACGCCCTGGTTTTGGCGTTCCTGGCTGAGGGTTTGGGGCGCCGCGGCACGCCGCGCACGGCTTCCTCGGCGTAACCGTGGTGAGGTGATGGGTGAATGCCCATCTTGCAGGCGGCTGAAGCAGGCGCAAGGGGGAACTGCTAGGCTTGGAGTTAGCGGGCCGGGAACGTTCCACGCGCTCCCCACGGCGGGTGTTGCCACGGGGCGCGGTTGTCGTGAACGGCCCCCCCGCCGGCCGTGGCCGCCACGACCCGCTGGCTACGGAGATGCGCACGCATGCCACCCTGGCTCCCATGACCTTGGCACCCACCCATCAGGGACGGCGCTGGCCAGCCGGGGTCACGCTCGTGGTGAGTTTGACCCTGAGCCTCCTCGCGAGTCTCTACACCCTCAGCGGGGTCGAGCGGGATCAGCGTCGGGAACTGGAACTGATCGCCGCGGAGCTGGCGGCCAAGATCCAGACCCGGATGCGCGCCCATGCCCAGGTCCTGCGCAGCGGGGCCGCGCACTTCGCGGGCTCGGAGCGGGTGACCCGGCAGGAGTGGCGGACCTTCGTGGCGCGGAGCCGGATTGACCTCAACCTCCCCGGGATTCAGGGCATCGGCTTCGCCCAACTCATTCCGCCCGCGGACCTGCGCGACCATGAGCGGGCGGTGCGGGCGGAGGGGTTCCCGGCGTATCACGTCTGGCCCGTGGGCGAGCGGTCGGTTTATTCCGCGATTGTCTATCTGGAACCCTTCACCGGTCGCAATTTGCGCGCCTTCGGTTACGACATGTTCGCGGACCCCCCGCGCCGCGAGGCCATGACGCGGGCGCGCGATCTGGACGTGGCCGCGCTGTCCAGCAAGGTCCTACTCGTCCAGGAGACCGACGAGGACATCCAGGCGGGGACGCTGATGTACGTCCCGGTCTATCGCCCGAACATGCCCGCCACCACCGCGGCGGAACGCCAGGCCGCCCTGGTCGGCTGGGTCTACAGCCCCTACCGCATGGATGATCTGATGGCCGGCATCCTCGATGATTGGGATCTGCACGAAACCCATCGCGTCCGTCTCGCGATCTTCGACGGCGCGGGCGTCGCGCCCGAGCGCCTGCTTTATGATTGCCGGGAAGGCGAGCCGCTGGCGGAGACCCCGGCGGCGGGGCAGGTGCGGGTACCCGTGGATTTCAATGGGAAAGTCTGGACCCTGCGCGTGTCCCGGGCCGCCGCCTTTCCCGCCGCCGTCACCGATCCCAAGGTGTTGTTGGTCGCCTGGGGGGATGCTGACCAGCCTGCTGTTGGCGGCCCTGACGCAGGCCCTGAGCCAGGCTCGCTGGCAGGCGGCGCAACTGGCCGCGCGCACCCGCGAAAGCGAGTACGCCAGCAAGGCGCGGTCGCGCTTTCTGCGCGCCGCGAGCCATGATTTGCGCCAGCCCATGCAGCCCCTGGGGCTGTTTGTCGCCCAGTTGCACGACCGCATCCCGGACCCGGAGACCCGGCACCTCGCCGCCCAGGCCCAGGCCGCGGCCACGGCGATGCAGGAACTGCTGGATGCCATCCTGGACATTTCCCGCCTGGACGCGGGCCTGGTGTCACCCGCGGTGGCCGATTTCCCGGTCAATCACCTCTTCCAGCGGCTTGATACCGCCTTTGGCCCCACGGCGCTGCACAAGGGCTTGCGCTGGCGGGTCGTGCCCTGCCGGGCCTGGGTCCGCAGTGACCTCATTCTGGTGGAGCGTATCCTGCTCAACCTGATCGCCAATGCCATCCGCTACACCGAATGGGGGGGCATCCTCGTCGGCTGCCGGCGGCGGGGGGACCAGGTGCGCCTCGTGGTCTATGACACGGGGATCGGCATTCCGGTCGCGCAGCAGCGGACCATCTTCCAGGAGTTCTACCAGATCCCGCGTGCGACCCCCGCGCCCACCCCGGACCGGCGCCCGGGACTGGGTCTGGGGCTGGCGATTGCCTCCCGCCTGGCCCGCCTGCTCGACGGCCCGATTCAGGTCGCCTCACGGCCGGGACGGGGCTCTTGCTTTGCCATCGACCTACCCCGGGGCCAGCCAAGCAACCCGCCGGGACCCGCGCCGAGGTTAGTGAGGACGGATGCCCTGGCGGGGGCCTTGATCCTGGTGGTGGATGATGATGCCCTGGTCCTGGAAGCCCTGCGTGGCCTGCTGGAGCATTGGCACTGCGCGGTGCTCACCGCCGCCGCTGCCGACGCCGCCCTGGCCGAAATCGAGGCGGCGGACCGGCTGCCCGATGTCATCCTCTGCGATTACCAGCTCCCGGGGGAGACCCGGGGGGTGGAGCTCATCGCGCGCTTGCGGGCGGTGGCGGGCCTGCCGATACCCTGCGCCCTCCTCAGCGGCGACACCAGCCCCGAGTCCCTGCACCGGATCAGGGACAGTGGTCTGCCCCTGCTGTCAAAACCGGTCGCGGCCACCCGCCTGCGGGCCCTGTTGACCCACCTCCTGGCGACCGCGTCGCTTCAGGCCCCCGGGCCGGGCCCCGCCCCCCCCCCCGGGGGGGGCGCCTGAGTCGCGCCGTTCGGGTCCGGCGGCACCAGCCCCAGTTGGGTGGCGCGGATGACCGCCTGGGTGCGCGAGGTCACGCGCAAGGCCTTGAGGATGGCGGAGACATGGATCTTCACCGTCGCCTCCGCCAGACCGAGAACGCGACAGATCTCCTTGTTCGCCAGCCCCCGCGCCAGGCAGTGCAGCACCTGTTGCTGGCGTTCGGTCAGACCCAGGGCGGCCGCGGTCACCTCCGCCGGCACGGCCGCGGCCAGCGCGGCGGGGGGGAGGTAGCAACCACCCGCCAGCACCAGGCGCAGGGCATTGAGCATGACCGGCGGCGGGGAGGATTTGGGGATAAAGCCCATGGCGCCCCCGGCCAGGACCGCCCTGACGGTGTCCGGATCTTCGATCCCCGAGAACGCCACGAGGGGTAGGGTCGGCTGGTCCTGGCGCAGCTCGTGGAATAGGTCCAGGCCCCGCACCCCCGGCAGACCGATATCCAGGAGCAGCAGATCCAGATCGGGGTGCTCCAGGACCTGGGCCGCCGCCTGGCCCGGCAGGTGCGGGCGGAAGACAGCCTCTGCCGCCTGGCGGGCGACGCCTTCATGCTGGTCCTGCCGGACGTGGGCCAGGACCTGCGCTTGGCGGACCTCGCCAGCCTGTGCGAGCGCCTCCTCGCCCGCATGGCCGAGCCCTTCGACCTTGATGGTCACCAGGTGCAGGTCCACCTGTCCCTGGGCGTCGCCCTCTACCCGCGGGACGGCACCGACGGCGAGACCCTGATGCGCCATGCCGATACCGCCCTCCACGCCGCCAAGCACGCCGGGCGCCAGACCTACCGCTTCTTTGAACCGAGCATGAATGAGGCGCTGGCCCGCTTCCTCCAGACCCGTGACGCCCTGCGCGACGCCCTGGAACATCATGAGTTCGTGCTGCACGACCAGCCCCGGGTTGCCCTGGACACCGGCCGGGTGGTGGGGGTCGAGGCCCTGGTGCGCTGGCAACGGCCGGAGGGGGGGCTGGTCCTGCCGGGCGACTTTATCGACGTGGCCAAGGAGAGCGGGCTGATCGTGCCCATCGGGCACTGGGTGCTGGCGGAGGCCTGCCGCCAGGCGGTGGCCTGGCGTCAGGCCGGGTGGCCCGACCTGGTCATGGCGGTGAACCTGTCCACCGTCCAGTTCCGCCGCGGCGGGATCGGCGACGAGGTGCTGGCGGCCCTGGAGGTTAGCGGTCTCGACCCCGCCGGACTGGAATTGGAACTGACCGAATCCATCCTGCTGGAAGGTGCCGCAGACGTCCTGACGGCGGTGTCGACCTGGAAGGCCGCGGGCATCCAGTTGGCCATCGACGACTTTGGCACCGGCTATTCCAGCCTGGCCTACCTCAAGCACTTCCCGGTCGACACGCTCAAGATCGACCGCTCCTTCATCGCCGGCATGGTCGAGCAGGAGAAGCCAGATGCGTAGCGCCATCGATCTGCTGGACGAGCTCAACGCGCTGGACGAATCCACCCGCATCGAGGCCAAGCGCGCCAGCGATATCGGCAAGTCGGTCATGGAGACGGTGAGGTCAAGGTGCTGATCTACGCCCGCGCCACCGGCGCGGTAGACAACACCGCCTGCCGTGATTTCAGCGGCCTGGATATCCTGGCCGCCAGCCGCGTGCTGCGCCGCCTGCGCGACCGGGGGCTGCTGGAAAAGCAGGGTGCTGGCAGACGGACCCACTACACCCTGCGCGCTCCAGTGCCAATACCGCCACCGCCTGCAAACCCTTCCATGGACGCCGGTCGGGAGGGCGGCAAAGCTTCTATGCCGGAAATAGAAGCTTGCAACCCAGACATGGAAGGTTTGGCTTGTACGTCAAGCGGCAGTCCGCACCCCAAGGCGCTGCCGGGAACGCCCGGCCGAAAATCTTGCATGAAGCCTGGGATCAATGGCAAACCGATGGCTGGGCCTTTTGGCAGCAGATGGATGCGCTGGTGGAAGCCCTGGATCGCCTTGTCGATTAGGCTAAACTTTTACCGATGGATTGAACACATAGGGGATGACCATGGCTGATCTGACTGCTCCTTTTGCGCCGGACTGGGTCTCCCCGCCTGGCGAGTCCATCCTCGACCTCGCTGAGGAACGCGGTTGGAGCCAAGCCGAACTCGCCCAGCGCCTGGGCTATACGGAACACCAGCTCAGTCGACTCATCCACGGCGAGGTTCCCGTCAGTAGCGATGCCGCCGGGCGCCTCGGACCCGTCCTGGGCAGTACGATGAGGTTTTGGCTGGCACTACAGGCGAATTACCAGAAACACAAGGCGCGCCTGGAAGCGGAGTCGCTTGATTCTTAACCTAGGGGAGCGCGATGAGACACGTCACCTTGACCGAAGTGCGTAACCACGCCAAGACCTATTTCGACATAGTGGAATCGGGAGAAGCCCTGCGCGTGCTGCGCAATGGCAAACCCCTTGCCGACAGCGTGCCGGTGGTCGCCGATCTTCCCTCCTGGAAACCCTGCAAGCCCCAACCACTGGTGATCGATGGCATGTCGGCCAGCCGCATGATTCTCGAAGAACGTGACGCGGCGCCCTCGTCCAGACTAAGGTCGGCAGCATGATCACGGCTAATTTTATGGAGATGACCCATGTCTAGCGCCACCCTTACCCTGTCGAATACGGGGCAAATCTCGATCCCGCAGGAGATTCGCGACGAGTTGCATTGGGAACCCGGACTCGAGCTGACGCTGGAAACGACAGACTCCGGGGTCGTGCTGAGATCCAAGGCGAAAAAGAGAACGCTTCGCCTGGAGGACTTGCGGGGCTTCCTGAAGTGCGATGGACCGCCAGTTTCCATCGAAGCCCTCTGCGAACCGGTCGATTACACCGCCGACTGGGAAATGTCTGAGAAGCGCGGCCGATGATCGCCTTCGATACCAAGATGCTCGTTCGACTGGTTGTCGACGATATGCCCCAGCAAGCCGAAGTCGCCCAAGACCTGCTCAAGATCAATCGCGTCTTTCTGTCACGCACCGTCCTGCTCGAAACCGAATGGGTCCTACGCTCCGTTTACCAACTTTCCCCCGAACGCATCCACACATTCTTTCGGCTGATGCTACCGGCCGAAAATGCGGTGATAGAGGATGAATTGAATATATCCCGCGCCCTCGCCTGGTATCAGCAGGGCGCCGACTTCGCGGATGCACTGCATTTGGCGGCCTGCGGCGATGCGGTGATGCACACCTTCGATCGGGGCTTCTGCAAAACCGCCCGCCGGGAAGGTGTTAGGCCGGAGGTGCGAGTGTGGAAGGTATGAGGCCTGGCTGGCGACGAGTGAAATTTGGGCTGCTGGGAAAGCAGGGCGCTGGCAGCCAGACGCACTATGTGCTGAGTAATCCCAGGCGGCCGGCGCCAAGCCGCGCCAGGCAGGGCGCCAGGGTGTAACACCCCCAGGCAGGACAACGGCACTCCACCCATCATGGCAGAGTGATGGATCAAGCTGATCCAGGGTCGCGCTGGTCCGGATGGAGGGCGCGCTCTTTGTTAAGCAAGTCTTCCGGTGCTCAGCGATCAGGCCAGTTGTGTCGCGTGTGCCTTGAGATTACTGTACCAAATTCCGACACGAGGTCAGTACCCCCTCAAGAGACCCACGCATGATCAAGATCCTGATCGTCATCTCGGCCTTACTCTGGTCAATGCCGGCGTTAGCGGAGGACCCGGCCCTTACCGAATTATTTTCCCAACAAGGCGTGCAGGGAACGATCGTGATGTCTTCACTGAACGGTGGGAAGACCTTCATTCATAACGATCTGCGCGCAGGCCAGCGATTCTCCCCCGCGTCAACCTTCAAGATCCCCAACACGCTGATCGCGCTGGAAGAGAAGGCCCTTGCGGGCAAAGACGATATTTTCAAATGGGATGGACAGGTTCACGACGTGGCGGCCTGGAATCATGACCAGACCCTGACCAGCGCCTTCAAGGTCTCCTGTGTCTGGTGTTTTCAGGAGCTGGCGCGGCGGGTCGGAGCGGAAAAATATCAACAGTATTTGCGCGCTCTGAACTATGGCGAGTGGCGAGAGCCCTTCGTTGCCACCACCTTCTGGCTTGACGGATCGCTGCAAATCAGCGCGCTTGAACAAGTGAACTTTCTCCGGCGGGTCTATCGGCGTGAGCTTCCCTTGAGTGACCCTGCCTATGAAACCCTCAAGCACATCATGCTGGTCGAACAGGGCAAGACGTATACGCTGTGGGCGAAAACGGGTTGGGCGGCCAGGGTGACACCCCCCGTTGGCTGGTATGTGGGCTATGTCGAAACGCCAACCGATGTTTGGGTTTTTGCCACCAATATCGAACTTCGTGACGAAAAGGATCTGGAGCTACGCCAGAAGTTGACGCGGTCAGCGCTCCAGGTGAAGGGAGTCATCCATTGATGCCTGTACTCACGGCCTGACCAGCGATCAACCCCCTCCTGGCGGGGAGGTCTTGGGCGAGCGGGGGTCCAAAGGGAGCGCGGCTCACCCGGTATTGCGCAGGCCGGAGGCGATGCCATTGATGGTCAGATGGATGGCGTTGGCGAGGCGCTCGTCGGTTTCCCCCGCCCGGTAGCGTTTCAGCAGTTCGACCTGCAGGTGATTGAGGGGGTCCATGTAGGGCGCCCGCAGCTTGAGCAATTGACTGAGCAGGGGGTTGTCGGCCAGCAGCTCGTCCCGCTCCAGGATGGCGAGCAGGTGGTGACGGGTCAGCGCCCATTCGTGTTGGATCTGGTCGAAGATGCGCTGGCGCAGGTCGCCGTCCTCAACCAGTTCGGCATAGCGCGAGGCGATGGCCAGGTCGGTCTTGGCCAGGACCATGTCCATGTTCGACAGCAGGCTGCGGAAGAAGGGCCAGGCGCGGACCATGTCGCGCAGGGTCGCCAGTCCCTCCGGCTCTTTGCGCAGGAAGCCCGCCACCGCGCTGCCGAAACCGTACCAGCCGGGCAGCATCAGGCGGCACTGGGCCCAGGAGAAGACCCAGGGGATGGCGCGCAGGTCCTCGATGCGGTCACTGGCCTTGCGCGCGGCGGGGCGGCTGCCGATGTTGAGGGCGGCGATCTCGGCGATCACCGTCGCCTGGCGAAAGAAGGTGGTGAAGCCCGGGGTCTCGTAGACCAGGGCCCGGTAGGCGGCGAAGGCGCGGGAGGACAGGTCCTCCAGGGCGGCCGAGAAGCGGGCGGGCAGCTCCGCGTCCGTGTCCGTCCGGGCCAGGCTGGCCTCCAGGGTGGCGGCGAGCAGCACCTCCAGGTTGAGGCGGCCGCGCTCGGGGTTGCCGTATTTGGTCGCGATCACCTCGCCCTGTTCGGTGAGGCGGAGCTGGCCGGCCAGGGCTCCGGCCGGCTGGGCCTGGATGGCGTGATAGGTGGGCCCGCCGCCGCGGCCGATGGAGCCACCGCGACCATGAAAGAGGCGCAGCCCGATGCCGTGGGCGCGGCAGACCGCGGCCAGGGCGATCTCGGCCTGGTAGAGCTCCCAGGCCGAGGTGAGGAAGCCGCCGTCCTTGTTGCTGTCCGAATAGCCGAGCATGACCTCCTGTTCGTTGCCGCGGCTCGCCAGCAGGTGGCGATAGACCGGCAGGCCGAGGAGGGCGTCCATGATGTCCGCCCCCTGGCGCAGATCGACGATGGTCTCGAACAGGGGGATGATGTTGAGGTCGAGCCGGGGCTGGTCGCCCGGCCGCAGCAGGCCGGCCTCCTTGAGCAGCACCGCCACCTCCAGGACGTCCGAGACGCCGTCGGTCTTGGAAATGATGTAGTTGGGCAGGGCCGCGGCGCCGTAGCGGGCGCGCAAGTCGCGCACGCTGAAAAAGATCGCCAATTCCCCGCGGGTCTCGTCGCCATAGCTCAGGTAGGGCGAATAGAGGGGGCGGGGGCTGGCGAGCTCGGCGCTGAGCAGGGCGATGCGTTCGTTTTCGCTCAGGCTATGGTAATCGCCGCAGCGGCCCACCTGGGCGAGCAGTTCGGCGACGCAGCGGGCATGGACCTCGGCGTTCTGGCGCAGATCGATGGGGGCCAGGTGGAAGCCGAAGACCTGGACCGCCCGGCGCAGGCGGCGCAGATGACCGCCGGCCAGGGCGGCGCTGCCGCCCTGCTGCAGCGAGTCCGCCATGATTTCAAGATCCGCGTGCAGCTCCACGGGCGTCGCGTAGGGTTCCGCCGGGCCCAGCTCGCGCCGCGCCGGCGGCGGATGGCCCAGGGCGCGGCTGGTGGCCGCCAGCCGGGCGTAGATGCCGGTCAGGGCCCGGCGATAGGGCTCGTCGGCACGCTGGGGGGATTGGTCGGGCGTGCAGTCGGCCAGGTCGCGCAGCGCCGGGGTGACCGTCACCAGTTGTTCCGACAGCGGCAGATCCTCGCCCAGTTGGTTGACCGCTTCCAGATAATGACTGAGGGCGGCGGCGGATTGCCGGCGCAGGGCCTCGCTCAGGATGGCGGCGGTGACGTAAGGATTGCCATCGCGATCGCCGCCAATCCAGCTACCGATGCGCATAAAGGCCGGCAAGCGCCAGGAGCGCGCCGGATAGCGGTGTTGCAGTTCCTGGGTCAACTGGACATAGAGGCGCGGCAGCTCAGGAAGGAAGGTCTCCTGGAAGTAGTGGATGCCGTTGCTGACCTCGTCCACCACCTTGAGTCGCACCGGCCTGAGCATGCGCGATTGCCACAGGGTCAGCAGGGCGATGGCGAGGGCCTCCGCGTTGTCGGCCTGTTCCGCCGGCGTCAGGTTCAGCCGCTCGCGCCGCTCCAGCAGGCGACTGATCTCATGGTGATAGTGGATCAGGCTCTGGCGCTGGACCTCGGTGGGGTGGGCGGTCAGCACCGGCGAGATCAGGGCCTGGTCGAAGAAGTCGGCCAGCCGCTCCGGCGCGACCTGGGCCGCCGCGAGGCGGTCGAGGGCGAACGCCAGGCGGCCCGGCCCCGCGGGCGTCCCCGCCCGTTCCTGGGCGCGCCGCTGCCGGCTCAGGTGCTGGTCCTCGGCGATGTTGGTCAGTTGCAGAAAGTAGCTGAAGGCACGGACGACGACCCGGGTCTGGTCGTGGGGAAGGGGATCGAGCAGGGCGGCCAGTTCGGCGCGGGTGGCGGGATCGTTCTCGCGGGCGAAACGCACCGCCCGCTGGCGCACCTGTTCCACCAGGTCGAAGATGACCTCGCCCTCCACCTCACGGAGGGTGGCGCCCAGGATGCGGCCGAGGAGCCGGATATCCTCGCGCAGGGGCTCCAGGCTGCTGGCATCGAGGTGGCCAGGCTCGGGGTGGCGGGTGGTGGGCTGGCGAAGAGCGAGGTTACTGGGGTCCAGGGTTGGGGATGGCATGGCGAGTTCTCTGACCGGGTGCGGTTGATGAAGGTGTTCATGCTGATCACCGGTCTGCCTCTCCCTGAAGAACTGCGCCATGGACCGGTACCCTCAGGTTATCAGCTTGGAGGGCGTCAAGATATTTACCGCCGGAGGAGCCAACCGCCCTGAGGTGCCCGCGCGGGGACGGGTAGCCGACGGGGTGGCGAGGTGAGCCCGCGGCGGCTCAGGACCAGGCGCCGGTAGGCGCCCGGTAGCCCGCGACCGGGTAGAGGGCGCGCACCAGGGCGATGACCACCCCGAGGATGCGTAGCGCCTGGCCGGGGCGCGGGCGGAGGGGGCCGAAGTCCGGGTGGTAGGCGCACAGCCAATAGCGGCTGCCGTGCTGGCGCAGCTCCCGCAGCAGGGGCTGACCCTCGACCTCGGCCCAGACCAGATCGCCGGCCTGGGGGGGTAGGCCGAGG
>SACH01000391.1 GCA_009928645.1 Gammaproteobacteria bacterium
ACGGTGCCGCCGACCACCACCAGGGCGAGGTCCGCCCCGGCGGCGCCGGCCAGGATGCGCCGCTGGATTTCGTCGGTGAGGTGGGGAATCACCTGCACCGTCCCCCCGAGATAATCGCCGCGGCGTTCGCGGCGGATGACCTCGGCATAGACCTGGCCCAGGGTCACGCTCTGGTGGCCGGCGGCCCGGATGCCCAGGAAGCGCTCAGCGTGCCCCAGGTCGCGATCGGTCTCGGCGCCGTCATCGGTGAGGAACACCTCGCCGGGGCCCTGCGGGCGCAGGGCGCGGGAATCGACGTTGAGGTAGGGCGCCAGCTTGACCAGGGTGACCCGCAAGCCTCGGGCCGCGAGCAACGCGCCCAGGGCCGCGGCGGTGACGCCCTTGCCCAGGGATGAGGCGACGCCACTGGTGAGAAAGATCAGGCGCGTCATGGCGCCGCCTCCTGTCGCGGGGGGGTGGCGGACGGCGCCGGGTGCAGCGGCGAGCCGGTGGGATAAGGCACTTTCCCCGCCGGCACGCAATGGGCCGCCCGGTCCAGGTGCAGATCCTGGTCATCGAAATAGATGTGCGCCTTGAACGCGGTGAGGATCGCGGTCTTGGCTACGCCGCCGAGAAAAAAGATCTCGTCGACGGCCACGCCCCAGTGGCGCAGGGTTTTGATCACGCGCATTTCCGCCGGCGCGCCGCGCGCGGTGACGAGGGCAATGCGGAGCAAGGCGGCCTGTCCGTACTGCGCCAGGCGTTGTTGCAGCCGGGACAATTTGCGCAGCATCTTGGCGTAGGGGCCGTCGCCCAGCGGCTCATCCTGGCGCGCATCCTCGCTGGCGTGGAAACGCTCCAGACCCTGCGTGCGGAACACCAGTTCGCTGGTCGCGTCGAACAGCACGGCATCGCCATCAAAAGCGATACGGACCTGATCCTCGCTGGGCGCGAGGCGCTGACTGGGCGGGGGCTTGACGATGGCCGCCGCGCAGACCTGCTCGTCGATTACCCGTTGCGCGTCCTCGACGTTGGTGGTGAGAAACAGATCCACGGCGAAGGCGGCGAGGTAATCGACGACAGACTCGCCGCCGGTGAAGGCATGGCGCCGGATGGGCAGGCCCCGGGCGCGGATGTTGTTAAAGACCCTTACGCCGGTTTCCGGGCTGTTGCGCGACATCACCACCACTTCCACCAACGGCCGGGGGTCGCTGGCGGGCTGCACGCGGTTCAGGCCCAGCAAGGCGCGCACCAGCGGCATGCCCGTGCCGTCGGCCAGGGGCTCGGCTTCCCGGGCCAGCATGTAGGCGCGATAGTCGGCCACCGCGGCCGCGGGATCCACCGCGTAGCGGGACCGGAACAGGCCGTCGCTTTCGGTCATGTCGAACAGGGCCGTCGCCGAGATGCCGACGACGAAGGTGGCGCTTAAATCCAGGGCCATGGCGTGCGTGGCCGGCGCTTAATCGCGCTCGGCGAGGGCTGTCGCCACGGCGGCCATGATCGCCTGGGGTTCCGGCACCAGTACGCCGTCAGTAATCTGTTCCTGAATCGAGGTGGAGAAATCGGCGCTGTTCAGCACCTGCTGGTACACGTTGCCGTAGGGATCACGGAGCAGGAGGCGGGTGGTGACCTCGGCCACCCAGGGGAGTCTTCTTAATTGCGTCATGAGCCTGATCCAGTGGGGTGGAAGTACGGACTGAGCGGGCGTGCGCGGGGCCCCGGGTGCTGGCGTGGGCCAGGGCCGCCGCGGCGGCGGACGGGACGGGACCCATCCGCACTTTACTCACCGGCGGTCACACTAGCAATAAAAGGTCGGTAATGCAATGTAAACCCGGGCAATGCCGCACTTCCCCGGTTCAAGCGGTAAAGCGGCATGACGGGCCCGTGGGCGGATGGGGCTTCGGGTGCGCCACGATAAAAAACTTGCTGCCGAGCACGAAGGGATTGAGCAGGCGCAGGGAAAAGCGCAGCAAAAGCCACACCACATAAGCCCGCACCCGCCAGGGTCCCCGGATGTCCGCGGCAAGGACCAGCCCGGGGGGCAGGGAGGGCAGCTCGCGGGGATCAGGCGGGAGGCGGGGCATGCGGGGTTCTCCAGGCGGCGCAGAAGGCGCCTTCGGTGGCCAAGGTCGTGGGTGCGCAGGGCTGGAGCCAGAACGGGAGCTGACGGATGAGCCGGCACTGGCCCTGCGCCACCCCGGCGATCATCCGGGGCGGGCAGGCGGACCGCCAGAAGCGGCAGGTACCGCAGCGGCAATCCGCCCCGGGCGCGGCGCCGCGGCGTCCCATCCTAGGTCCGGCAACTGCCGCGCATGGTCACCACGGGCG
>SACH01000392.1 GCA_009928645.1 Gammaproteobacteria bacterium
GGGTGGTTGGCGCCCATCTCCAGCACCAGGAAGTCCTCCTCCCCCGCCTCCAGCAGGGTCAGGGGCAGACCGATATCATTGTTGAGGTTGCCCCTGGTCGCCCGCACAGTGGCCGCCTGGGCGAGGATGGCGGCGATCATCTCTTTGGTAGTCGTCTTGCCATTGCTCCCGGTGAGGGCCACCACCCGGCCAGCAAAGCGATCCCGGTGGGCGGCCGCCAGCCGCCCCAAGGCCAGGCGGCTATCCTCCACCTGCCACTGGGGCAGGTCGACGGCCAGGGGGCGCTCGACCATCAGGGCCACGGCGCCGGCCGTCCGGGCGGCGGCGGCATAATCGTGGCCATCGTGACGCTCGCCGTGCAGGGCGACGAACAGACGACCACTCAGCGATTGCCGGCTGTCGATGCCGACCCCGCGAAAGCCAACGTCCGCCCCTGACAAGCGGCCACCCACCCGGGCGATGGCCTGGCTGAGGGTCCAGGACAAAGGCTGGGGCTGGGGTAGGTCCGGTCGGGAGGCGGCACTCATGCGGCGTCTTCCAGACTCGGGGCCCAGATACGCTCGCTCAGGGCCTGCTGGACCTGGGCCCGGTCGCTGAAGTGGACCTTACGCTCCCCCAGATCCTGCACCGTCTCATGTCCCTTACCCGCCACCAGCACCAGGTCCTCGCGCCCGGCGATGGCGATGGCGCGGCGAATGGCCAGGCCCCGCCGCCGTTCAACGATGGCCTTGGCGGGCTGCGCCATACCCGCCTGAATCTGGGCGATGATGGTGTCTCCGTCCTCGCTGCGGGGGTTGTCGTCCGTCAGGATCACCTGGTCGGCCAAGCGTTCCGCCAGCGCCCCCATGAGGGGGCGCTTGCCGGCATCCCGCTCGCCACCGCAACCAAAGAGACAGATCAGCCGTCCCCGGGTATGGACCCGCAGATTGCTCAGGGCCTGCTCCAGGGCATCCGGTGAGTGGGCATAGTCCACCACCACCAACGGCGCCCCCGCGCCGCCGAAACGCTCCAGGCGCCCGGGCACCCCGCGCAGGTGGGTCATGGCCCGGGTGGCACGTTCCAGATCCAGGCCCCGGGACAGCAGGACCAGAAACACGGCCAGGGCATTGGCGGCATTGAAGCGACCGATGAGGCCCAGTTCCATGCTGGCGGGTCCGGCACTGGTCTCCAGTGCCAGGTGCATGCCGGCATGACTGGGGGTGAGGTCGCGCAGGCGCACCCAGAGCCGGCAGGCCGCTGGGACGGGCCGGTCTGCCTCCAGGGTGAAGCCACCGACCCGCACCCCGGGGGCTAGATCGCCGAGAATCCCAGGGGTCAGGTCATCGTCCAGATTGAGGATGGCCCACTCCAGGCCGGGGGAGCGAAACAACCGCTGCTTGGCCTGGCCATAACGAGCCATATCGCCGTGATAGTCCAGATGATCCCGGCTCAGGTTGGTAAAAATGGCGTGGGTGAAGCGGATCCCCGCCGTTCGCCCCTGATCCAAGGCGTGGGAGGAAACTTCCATGGCCACGGCGCCCACCCCGTGCTCCCGCAGCCAGGCCAGGGTCTCCTGCAGGGTCACCGGGTCCGGGGTGGTATGGGTGGCCGGCTGGAGGTCGCCCGGGAGACCGATCCCCAGGGTACCGATCAGGGCACAATCGACCACATCCGCCAGGGCCTGGGCCAGGTAGTGGGTGACGCTGGTCTTGCCATTGGTCCCGGTCACGCCCAGGACCGCTAGTTGCGAGCTGGGGTCACCGAAGAAGCGCCCCGCCAACCGGCTGGCCTGGCGACGCAGATCGGGCAGGGGGATGACCGGCAGTCCCAGGCTGACGCCTAAGGCGGCTAGGGCGGGGGCATCCCACTGACCGTCGGGCTCGGCGACGATGGCGCTGGCGCCCCGGGCGCGCGCCTCGGCGGCGAACTGGAGCCCATGCCCCTGGCTGCCATGACAGGCCAGGAAGAGCCAGCCCGGCTGGATGCGCCGACTGTCCAGGGCCAGACCGGTGACTGACGGGTCAGCGGTATCAGCGGCACTGACGGCACCCTCGACAGCGGGGGGCGAGTGGCCGTGGCCTTCCGCGACGGCACCGGGACCGGCACCGCGACGGCGACCGGAAGCTGACGGTGCACCTGGCCAGGCGGTCGGGGGCACCCCATCGGCCAGCAGGTCCCGCAGTCGCCAGGCCGGATGCCGGGCGAGGGCCAGCCTCGCCATCATCGGGTCGCGTCCGCGCTGGCCATCAGCATCTTCACTTCGGGGTGATCCGGGGGGACATTGAAGAGGCGCAAGGCACCCTGCATGATGCGGGC
>SACH01000393.1 GCA_009928645.1 Gammaproteobacteria bacterium
GGCAACCAATTCCCCGCCACTGCGACGCCCATACGTGGGCGCCCCATTTTTCCGAGCCGGGGTCACATTGAAATCCTGGAGATCAGGAGATCTGAAGGTAAAGAACTGCGGCGAGGTGCCGACGATCACATCCGGCCGTTATTGCACCCCAAAACCTCCAACCGTTCAGCGTCCGGGCTGCCATCCGGGGCCGACCACAACGCCTCAATAGCAACGAGAAGCGCTCATCGCCTCCGGTTCGTAATGCTAACCAGCCCGCCCCACCCCTCGAGGGCCCAGCGCCACTCACCCCCCGGCCTTACACCTGGCCAACAACTTTGCGCGCGAGGAAAGGGCGGGTTTACCCCAGCATTTCCAGCAGGGTCTCATGCCACAGTGCGAGATCGATCACGCCCATCTTGGTCGTCAAGCGCCGCTTATCCACCGTGCGCAACTGGTCCAGCAGGATACGCGCCTCCTTGCCCTGGAACCGCACCACCGGCCGGCAACCCAAGAGCTGCCCCTTACTGGTAATCGGCGCAATGATCACCCGCGGCAGTATGGCGTTCATATCATCCGGTGAGATGATCAACCCAGGACGCGTCTTGTTGATTTCGGTACCGATCGTAGGGTCAAGATTGACCCAATAGACCTCACCCCGGTGCCAGCCTCGACCCGCCATTACCACTCCCAGTCAACCGCATCCACCGCCGGCGGCAGGTCGCCCCACGCATCGATGTCCCGAGCGGCATCGTACCCCTGGAACCAGTCCCGGCGGGGTGCCTTGACCGGTTCGATGACCAGGCGTATACCCTCCAGCCGCAGTTCCACCGTATCGGCGAAGTCGCAGGCGCTCAACAGCGCCGCCGGGATGATGATGCCTTTGGAATTCCCGATCTTTCTCAGCGTGGTCAGCATGTCAGGTCGCTCGCGTTGTAATAACGGTGTTATTACATCCCAGCCGGGGCCTCCGGTGCAACGGCTAACCTCAACGCCGGGGGCGTGCGCGGAGGACAAGGCGCACGCCAGATGTGCAGCAACCGCACCCTCGCCCCCAGGCCGACCAGCACCAGGCCTAGCGTCACGGCCAGCAGGTTGGCCCGCAGACCCGCCCAAGAGCCCTCGCGCCAGGGCACGAAGAGCTGTATCGCCCAGGGGCCAGCCGTTTGCCAGGCCACGGCACCTGGCGGCCGACGCCGCGCCACTTTCGACGGTAGCGCTCATCACCGCCCCTTCATGTCACTAACCAGTCCACGCCCGAGGGATTGGCTGAATCCCCAGAACATCGCCGTAAAGTCCTCACAAGCCGCCCCGCCGTCAGGTCCTCCGTCTCCCGTCGTCCCGGCCGGGAAGCCGGGACCCAGGCCAGGGAGGGTGAGCGGGCGGGCCACTTTGGCGCCGATGGTGACTGCGAGGTTGCTCTCCCTGCCCGGGATTCCGGCTTCCTGGCCGGAATGACGGCGGGGTTACCCTGGCCCCTTATCTACTCAATGAAAAATCGTCTCCGCGGTCTCGGCGCGCAGGATGCGTTTCGAACACTGTAGCAACTGCTCCGACTCGGCGGCCGTGACGCGCTCGCGGTAAGCATCGACGGTGTCGGGGCCGAACTTTTCTTGCAGCAGCGCCAGCAAGATGATGGCTTCGCCCTGCTTAACGCCCAGTTGGACGCCCTGCTTGATGCCCTTCTCGATTCCCGCTTGTTCCACCGTGGTGACATAAGGCATACGTTGTTGCTCCTCATAGGCATAGAGTTGTTGGCGAAAGTCCGCTTCCAGCCCCTTGGGTAAGCGAATCATCCAGTCGATGAGTCGAAACAGCGCCAGAATCAGCGCGCGCTCAAAACCGCGCTCGTACATCAGGCGGATCAGGCGGAATTTCCAGCCCTGGAGGGTTGCCGCGTCCGGAGTGACCTTGGCGCGGATCTGTGCCATCACTACCAAGGCGAAAATGTTGTCGCTCGCCTCCAGCGCCGCCCAGCGCGCCGGCTCGACGTAATCGAGCAGTTTGACCATGGGAAACTCGAACAGGAGCCGACAGCCCCAGCGCCCAGCCGGGCTTCCTCCTCTCCCCGACCCTCCCCCGCCAGGGGGAGGGAGGCCCGCGCCCGCTCCCCGCGTCGCCCAGAGTACGGTTGGTACGCAGCAGCCGGTAGCCGGGAGCGAGGCGTGGGCAAGGGACCAGGGCGTGTTCGGTCGACTTATCCTTTAGGTTTTGGTAACTACTCAGGTCTCCCGGCATCGTCTCGGATATTTCGCTTGAACACTCGGCGCGAAAGCAGATAATCAACGGCATGGAGAGCCTACCCGATCTTG
>SACH01000081.1 GCA_009928645.1 Gammaproteobacteria bacterium
TCTATCGGGAGATTGCCCGCAAGACGGCGGCCAAGCTGTCGCTCCAGGCCAAGGACTACGCCGCCAAGTTCCCGCGCATCGTCATCCAGAACAACTGATGCCCTTGCTGCATGGCGCCGCGGCGTTCAGGACGCCGCGAAAGCTGGCCTGAAGGCCTGAGCGCATCCGTCGCAACCGGTCAACAACCTCGTCGGGGGGAGGATGAATGGTCACGTCCGCGGAACTAGCGTCCTACTGTCAGGAACTACTGGCCGTTGCGGACTTCGATGACTATTGCCCCAACGGGCTCCAGGTCGAAGGCACGCGCCCCGTGCGTCGCCTGGTCACCGGGGTCACCGCCAGTCTGGCCTTGATCGAGGCGGCCATCGCCGCCGAGGCAGATGCCTTGCTGGTGCATCACGGCTGGTTCTGGAAGGGGGAATCGCCCTGCCTGATCGGCCTCAAGGGCCGTCGGGCACGGGCCCTGATCACCTCCGGCGCCAGCCTCCTGGCCTATCACCTGCCCCTCGACGCCCATCCGGAGTTGGGTAACAACCGCCAGTTGGCCGAGCGACTGGGTATCGAGGCTCCCGAGCCCACCACCGCCGGCCATGGACTGGTCTGGCGGGGCCGTCTTTTCGCGCCCGTGGAGGGCGAGGCCTTCGCCGTCCGGGTGGCGGCGGCCTTGGGGCGGGTTCCGCTGCATATCCTCGGTCGTGAAGCCCCACTGGCGACCATCGCCTGGTGCTCGGGCGCCGCGCAGGGCTTCATCGCCGAGGCGGCGGCCCTGGGGGTAGATGCCTATCTGAGCGGGGAGATTTCGGAACAGACCACCCATTTGGCGCGGGAATTGGGTCTGGATTATTTTGCCGCCGGCCACCACGCCACCGAGCGTCTGGGTGTCCAGGCCCTGGGGGAGCACCTGGCGGTGCGTTTTGGCCTCGATCATCGCTTCCTGGAGATCGATAATCCGGCCTGAAGGTACTTTCAACCCCTTGCTAACCTCTTACCAAAGTCCACTGGTTTTCCCACTGAGCAACCCCTGATCTCGGCTATAATCCCGGCTAGCCAAAACTTGGGGCTCCCGCGAGGGCCTGCCTTCGTTGGAGCAAAGGATAAATAGCCGTGGGTACGAATCGACGATCCGTGATGACTCTCTTCTCCGACCCCGCCTGCCCTTTCTGTCACCGCGTTCGTATTGTCCTTGCCGAAAAGGGCATCGCGGTCGATATCGTGGATGTCGATGCCCAGAACCTCCCCGAGGAGGTGATGGACTTCAACCCCTATGGCACGGTGCCGACCCTGGTCGATCGGGACCTGCGCCTCTGGGAATCGCGCATCATCATGGAATACCTGGATGAGCGCTTCCCGCACCCGCCGCTCATGCCGGTCGATCCCATCGCCCGGGCCACGGCCAGGCTGTTCATGTACCGGGTCGATCAGGATTGGTATCAGCTCATGGGTCGGATCATCAAGGGCACCCGGACCGATGAAATCGCCCAGGCGCGCAAGGAATTGCGCGAGAGCCTGATCGTCACCTCCCCCGTGTTCGGTGCCAAGCCGTACTTCATGAGCGACGAGTTCTCGTTAGTCGATTGCTGCATTGCCCCCCTCCTCTGGCGGCTGCCGATTCTGGGGGTGGAGATCCCGCCCAATGCGACCGCCATTCACCAGTACATGAAGCGGATCTTCGACCTACCCTGTTTCCGGCACAGTCTGACGGAAATCGAACGGGAAATGCCGCACGAGACGGCCAGACGCTGAAGTAGGCCCTGCCCCGTGCGGGCAGGGCCGAGCCTGGGGAAGCCTGCCATGACCTCCAATCGCCCCTATCTGATCCGTGCTCTGTACGACTGGATCCTGGATAACAACATGACGCCCCATCTGCTGGTGGATACCAGCCGTTCCCCGACGGTAGTTCCCACCCAGTTCGTCCAGGATGGCAAGATCGTTCTTAACCTGAGCCCCAGCGCCGTGCGGCAACTGGTCATCGGCAACGATGAGATCGTCTTTAACGCCCGCTTTTCCGGCCGGCCCATGGATGTCATGGTCCCTATCGCCGCCGTGATGGGTATCTACGCCCGCGAAAACGGCCATGGCATGCTCTTCCCGGAGGATGAGGCGGAGGAGGGGGCCTCACCGCCGGCGGAGGATGATCCCACGCCTCCCTCCCAGCCCAAACGCGGCAAGCCGAATTTACGGGTCGTCAAATAGACCGGCCTTCAGGCATCCCGGACCTGGTCAGGCAGGCCGAAACTCAGCCCGTCCAGATCCAATCCCACCAGCGTCAGATAGCCACTGTAGCGTTCGGCCCCCGCATCGCTGAACTCGAAGCGGTAGGTGCGGCGCAGGCGTATGCCATTGGCGGTCCAGCGCAACCGCAGGCGACGTAGGGCTACGGTCTGATCGAGTAACTGCAGGGCCCGTTGCTCGCACGCTGCTCGGCAGATGCCCAAGGCCAGTTCGCGGGCCCTGAGGCTGTCGAGCCAGTACCAGCCAATCAGCAGCAGAATGAAAATAGCCCAGAGGCTGTTCATGATTTCAGTTTGATATGCAGGTGATGAGGGAGAGGCAGGGCATGCAGCTTGTTTGGTCGCTTTCTACCTGATTCGTGCACATTTTCCCGATAGATTATCAAACCGTGAGGTCTGCTCACCAACTCTCGGTTCCGATAATGACGACGCTGGAGGCACTATGAACAGTAGAACCGCTCTCTCCTCGGCCATGGCCATTGCCCTGCTGGTGGCCACGGTTTCCGCCGCCGCGGATCCTCCGAGAGCTCCCAAAGGTCACCGGGGTCATCATTATCATCACCACCCCTTGCCGCCCCCACCGCCCAGGTACCGTTATGATGGCGCCTGGGTGGCGCCGGCTATCATTGGTGGCATTGGCTTGGGGTATCTGCTCTCCCAGCCCAACACGCGTACGGTCGTTGTCGAACAACCCGCCTATCAACCGCGTTGCGATGAAACCACCACCTATGATCGCTTTGGCAACCGGACGACAACCCGGACCTGTTACTGATCGCCCCTAATCCTGGCTCCGGTATTGGGGCGTCATGTCCTTCCTGGGAGCGGAAAGCGACCGATGCGACAAACGATCCTGATTTCCCTGGCTTTCACCGTCCTCACCGGATGCGCCGCAACCGATCAGGAGGTGGGGACCGTATTGGGGGGCGCGGCGGCGGGAGCCGCCATCGGCGCCCTGGGAGGAGCGGCCCTGGATCCCTGGAATCGCAACCGGGGGGCAACCAGCGGCGCCCTGGCGGGGGCCGCGGTCGGTAGCGCCCTTGGATACGCCACCGTTGCCCAACAACGCCAGCAGTACCAGCGAACCCAGCCCTATTACGTCCCGCCACCACCCTCTCGGTCCTATGGCGGCAGCCAGTGCACGGTTACCCAGTCAGTCGACCCCTACGGCCGGGTTACCACGACCGAGCGTTGTCGGGGTAATGGCGGGGTAGTGCCACCGGGTTATTACTGACCGCGCCTGTTTAAGCCATTTATACCGCACCGTGGCACTTACTGGAGTGAGGTGACCGTACCGGTACAACGTGACGGTTTGGGGAATCCCAAACCCAGAAAGCGTAGGGGATGAGACGCTGGCATCGGCTCTAAGGCCAAGCGTCCCGGTGACCAGGACGCTGGTTGGGGTGAGGGATTGTCGCCAGTCCGATGCCGCCCCTGGACTCGGGGTCAGGCCTTTGGTGTCTTCTTCTCTTTCTTGCCTTTGGCGTCTTTCTTCCCTTTCTCTTTGTTCTTCGCGGGCTTGTTAGCCTTGATTGGCTGATCAGGACTCGCCGCCTTCTTGTTTTTCCCACCCTTTTTGGGCTTGTCACGCTTAGCTGCCGGTTCCTGGGGTTCCGGGGTCAGCGCTAGGGTTGGTGAAGGCAGCTCCTTCTTGACGCGCTTGGCCTTCGGTGTGGGCTTGACGGAGGCTTGCTCTTGGGCCGGCGCTGGGGAACTTGCCCGTGCCGGGGGCTCCTGAGCCGCGGTAACGGCGGATAGGACCGGTGTCTTGGTCATCGGGGGCTTCGGGGCGGACGTGCGGGCAGTCCTGGCGGCGGGGGCCTGGGGTTGTCCTGGCGAGGCCGTGGAGCTATCACTCGTCGCGGCCTGCCCGGTGGTCCGGGCCGATTTTGCACGGCTGATCGTCTTTCTTGCCGGTGGCGCGGCCGGTGCGGCAGTGGCTGAGCTGCCGGTTCTGCGTCGTGGCTTGGCGGCCGGCGCGGCCCCTTCTTCCGCCAGCAGGATACGCGCGGCGGTGATGAGTTGCAGGGCCCGCTGGGTACGAATACCAGGGACCGCGGACAGTGCTTCGGGGGTGGCGTTGGCAATGTCGGCAAGGGTGCGGAAACCAAGTCGGTTCAGGTCCTGGGCGCGCGCGTCGCCGACACCGGGAAGGGCAGTGATGGGTTTAGTCATGAGATCCTCGCTGGTAACGACTCCGGTAATCTTATTGCAAAATTACAGTTCTGTCGCAGCATCAAGGGTATTTTTGGCCTTTTCGGCGCCAATGATCCTCGGTTTCGTTTTCGTTAGCGGCACATCCTGCTGCCAGGCCGGTGCAGTCAGCCAGCACCTGGCGCCAAAGATGGATTGATTTTTCTCAATCGGGAGCTTTTACTAATCTCTACCTCCCCTTCTGGCTTGCCACCAGGGCCAATCCCGGTGAGATTCCCATGAACCCGAGCCATACCGTTACGCTTATGCTCGCCTGCGCCCTCTGGCTGATGCCTGGTCTGGCCCTTGCCGGCGATATGGCTCCCGCCCTTGATCTCACCAGTCATTGGGTCGGGTATGTCAGTCTGGTGATTTTCGTCCTGGCCTATGGACTTGTCATCCTTGAGGAATTCACCCAACTTCGTAAGGCCAAGCCCGTCATGCTCGCCGCCGGGATCATCTGGGGCCTCATCGCCTTCGTCTACCTGCAGCAGGGCGAGGCGGAGGCGACGGCCCAGGCGGCTCGCCACAACCTGCTGGATTTTGCTGAGATCTTTCTCTTCCTGCTGGTGGCCATGACCTACATCAGCGTCCTCGACGAGCGCAATGTCTTCGAGGCCCTGCGTTCCTGGCTGTTGAGCCGGGGCTTCAGTTACCGCCAATTGTTCTGGCTAACCGGCAGCCTGGCCTTCGTGATCTCACCCCTGGCGGATAACCTGACCACGGCCTTATTGATGGGGGCCATCGTGGTGGCCATCGGGGTGGACAGCCCCCGTTTTCTGGCCATTGCCTGCACCAATCTGGTGGTTGCCACCAATGCCGGTGGCTCCTTCAGCCCCTTTGGTGATTACACCACCCTCATGCTCTGGCAAAAGGACCTGGTGGAACTGCCGAATTTCCTGCGACTGTTTCTCCCCGCCCTGGTCAACTTTCTCGTGCCGGCCTTGATCATGAGTTTCGCGGTGCCCAGAGATACCCCCCGGCCCTTGGTCAGCCGGGTCGGCCTACGCCGCGGGGCCAAGCGTATCTTGCTGCTCTTTGCCCTGACCATGGTCACCGCCGTTGTTTTTGACAATGTTCTGTATCTGCCGGCGGCGGTAGGCATGATGACTGGCCTGGCCTATCTCAAGGTCTTTGCCTACTACCTGAAGCGGACGGGTGAACGGACCCGCTTTCGGGACAGTCCCGCCGAGGACCTGATCCCCTTTGATATCTTCCGCAAGCTGGCCCGCTCCGAGTGGGACACCCTGCTGTTTTTCTACGGCGTCGTGCTCTGTGTCGGTGGCCTGGGCTTCATGGGCTACCTGGCGCTGGTCATGGTGGTCACCCAGGATCTGATGGGACCCACCACGGCCAATATCCTGGTGGGTATCCTCTCCGGCGTCGTTGACAACATCCCGGCCATGTTCGCCGTGCTGAACATGAATCCGACTATGTCCGAGGGCCAGTGGCTCCTGGTGACCCTGACCGTGGGGGTGGGGGGCAGCCTCCTGTCCATCGGCTCCGCCGCGGGGGTCTCCCTGATGGGCCAGGCCCGGGGTGTCTACACCTTTTTTAGCCACCTGCGTTGGACCCCGGCCATTGCCCTGGGTTACGCCGCCAGCATTCTCGTGCATCTTTATCTGAACGCCGATCTGCTGTGATGTGAAAGTACCCGCCTCGGCCATTGGTCGGGGTGGCTGGAGACTTGCCAGGGTGGTCAGGCCGGGGGGTGGGCGCAGCCCGTCACACCCGGCACCGCGCCCGGTGCCGGGTTTTCCGATGGGATGGTCGTGAATCCGGCGGATTGATTCGGTTGCAACTTAGGGATCGCAACTTCCGCAACCCGGGCCGCTGGGCTAACATGAACGGCTTTCCGTCAGCGGAGCCGCACATGCAGGACATCAACCCCATCGTCAATGGCATCAACGACCTCAAGGGCCGCGTAGCGTCCCTTAGGGGGTATCTTTGACTACGAGGATAAGAAAGAGCGTCTGACCGAGGTCCGGCTGGAACTGGAGGACCCCAAGGTCTGGAACGAGCCCGAGCGCGCCCAGGCCCTGGGCCGGGAGCGGGCGGGCCTGGAACTGGTGGTGGAGACCATCGACCGTATGGAGACGGGACTGACTGACGTCGCCGATCTGCTGGCCATGGCGGTGGACGAGGAGGACGAGGCGACCGTGGATTCCGTGTCCAGGGATCTGGTCGACTTCGAGGCCCAGGTGGCTAATCTGGAGTTCCGGCGCATGTTCGCCGGCCCCATGGATGCCAACCACGCCTTCCTCGACATCCAGGCCGGTTCCGGGGGCACCGAGGCCCAGGACTGGGCCGAGATGCTGCTGCGCATGTATCTGCGCTGGGGCGAGCGCCGCGCCTTCAAGACCGAACTCATGGAGGTGTCGCCCGGGGAAGTGGCCGGCATCAAGTCCGCCACCATCCGCTTCGAGGGCGACTACGCCTTCGGCTGGCTGCGCACCGAGACTGGCGTCCATCGCCTGGTGCGCAAGTCGCCCTTCGACTCTGGCAACCGCCGCCATACCTCCTTCGCCGCCGTCTTCGTCTCCCCCGAAATCGACGACTCGGTGGAGATCGAGATCAACCCCGCCGATCTGCGGGTGGACGTCTACCGCGCTAGCGGCGCTGGCGGCCAGCATGTCAACCGTACCGAGTCCGCCGTGCGCCTGACCCATCTCCCCACCGGCATCGTCACCCAGTGCCAGAACGACCGTTCCCAGCACAAGAACAAGGACCAGGCCATGAAGCAGCTCAAGGCCAAGCTCTACGAACTGGAGATGCAGAAACGTCGGGAGACCCAGCAGGCGGTGGAGGACAGCAAGTCGGACATCGGCTGGGGCAGCCAGATCCGCTCTTATGTCCTCGATCAGTCCCGGATTAAGGACCTGCGCACCAATCTGGAGATTGCCAATACTCAGTCGGTGCTGGATGGCAATCTGGACCCCTTCATCGAGGCCAGTCTCAAGAGCGGGCTGTGAGCCGTGACGACGGCTCCTCAGTCTGGCACCCGATGGGGGACAAGGTCTGTTAACCTTACCTGGGGGCTGGCCTTGAAGGTTTTCCGGATGCTGCCCCTTTTGACTGGAGCCTGCTCGCGCCTAACGAACCATCAGGTGGCGCGTACCGGTCCCGGCTGCCCCGGCGGTGCCCGGCGGGATGCCGCTCCGTCCCAATGGCATTTGGCGAACGGGTTTGCCGTATCAACCCTTGACCCAGCCGAGGTGAACTCCCATGAAGACTAAGATCGGGCTAACGCTGGTTGCCCTGGTCCTGCTCGGCCTGCTGGCCACCTGGTATCTACGCGGTGGCGCTGGCCTTGGCGTGGACTCGGCTCCCGCGCCCGCCCAGGGCGCTGCGCAGGGCCCCGGTCAGGCGGCCGGGCACGCCGTCGGACAGGACGCGGGTCCCTCGCCGGCTTCCGGCGATGCAGGGTCTAATCCCCGCCCGGCCCTGGCCGTCAACCTGGTGACTCCGGAAATCGCGGACTGGCCCCTGGAGATCGAGGCCAGCGGTGGGCTGTTCGCCTGGCAGGAAGGGGTGATCGCCGCCGAGACCGGCGGCCTGCGGGTGGTGGAGATTCTCGCCGACGTGGGCGACCCGGTGCGCAAGGACCAGGTCCTGGCACGTCTGGACGAGGACACGGTCAAGGCGGAGCTGGCCCAGCAGGAGGCCAAGCTGGCCCAGGTCCGCGCCGCCCTGGCGGAGGCCCGGGCCAACGCCGATCGCGCCCGCAACGTCAAGAACAAGAACGCCATGACCGAGCAGCAGATCACCCAGTATCTGTTTGGCGAGGAGGCGGCCAAGGCCAACCTGGCGGCCGCCGGGGCGGCCTTGGAGAAGGAGCGCATACGTCTCGGCCAGACCCAGGTGCTGGCGGTGGATGATGGCGTCGTCTCCGCCCGGGGGGCGACCCTCGGCACCGTGGTCCAGCCGGGTACCGAGCTGTTTCGCCTCGTCCGTCAGGGGCGGGTGGAGTGGCGGGCGGAGGTGACCGCCGAGCAGCTCGCCCAGGTGCGCCCGGGCCAGGAGGCCTGGATCCGGCTGCCCGGGGGTGAAGAGGTGACCGGCCAAGTCCGCATCCCCTCCCCGACCCTGGATGCCCACACCCGTTATGGCCTGGCCTACGTCGACCTGCCCCCCGCCAGCCCGGCGCGTCCCGGCATGTTCGCCCGCGGGCGCATCCTCATCGGCAGCCGCCGCGCCCTGAGCCTGCCCGAGTCCGCCCTGGTCCTGCGGGACGGCTCCAGCTTCGTCTTTGAGGTCCTGCCCGATCAGCGGGTGGCGCAACGCAAGGTGACCACCGGGCGGCGGGCGGACGGCCGGGTGGAGATCCTCTCCGGGCTGGAGGAGCAGGTCCCGGTCGTGGCCAGCGGCGGGGCCTTCCTCAGCGACGGCGATGTCGTCCGCGTCGAGCCGGCACCATGAACGTCTCCGCCTGGTCCATCCGTCACCCGGTCCCGGCGATCCTGGTCTTCGCCCTGCTGACCCTCCTCGGCCTGCTGGCCTTTCGCCTCCTGGGGATCCAGAACTTCCCCGACATCGACCTGCCCACCATCACCGTCGCCGCCAGCCTGGAGGGGGCGGACCCCAGCCAGCTCGAAACCGAGGTGGCGCGCAAGATCGAGGACCAGATCGCCACCCTGGGGGGCATCGAGCATATCCGCACCAGCCTGGGTGACGGCACGGCGACGATCCGCGTCGAGTTCCAGATCGACAAGGACGTGGAGGTGGCCCTCAACGAGGTGCGCAACGCCGTGGACCGCGTGCGCGCCGACCTGCCCCAGGACCTCACCGACCCGGTGGTGTCCAAGATCACCACCTCCGGCGCGCCCATCGTCACCTACACCGTGGCGGCGCCGGGGCTGGACGAGCCCGACCTGTCCTGGTTCGTCGACAACGAGGTGGCCAAGGCCCTGCTGGCGGTCAAGGGGGTGGGGCAGGTGGCGCGCCTCGGCGGGGTGGACCGCGAGGTCCATGTCGACCTCTACAGTGGCCGCATGCAGGCCCTGGGGGTCACGGCGGAGGCCATCTCCGCCCAGCTCAAGCGCGTCCAGCAGGACGCCTCCGGCGGCCGGGGCGACATCGGCGGCGCCGTCCAGTCGGTGCGCAGCCTGGGGGCTTTGGGCAGCGTCGCCGCCATCGACGACCTGGTCATCCCCCTGGCCGACGGGCGCTGGGTGCGCCTGGGCGACCTGGGCACGGTGAGCGACGCCTTTGCCGAGCGCACCTCCCTGGCTTATCTGGACGGGACCCCGGTGGTCGCCTTCGAGGTGACGCGCATCAAGGGCGCCAGCGAGGTCGCGGTGGCCCAGGCGGTGCAGGCGGCGGTGGCGCGCCTCATGACCCTGCACCCCCAGGTACAGATCCGCGAGGCCTTCAACAGCGTCGACCCGGTGTGGGACAACTACCAGGGCTCGATGGAACTGCTCTACGAAGGGGCGCTGCTGGCCATCCTGGTGGTGTGGTGGTTTCTGCGCGACTGGCGCGCCACCCTCATCTCCGCCCTGGCCCTGCCGTTGTCGATCATCCCGACCTTTGGCTTCATGTTGTGGTTCGGCTTCAGCCTCAACGTCCTCACCCTGCTCGCCCTAGCCCTGGTGGTGGGCATCCTGGTGGATGATGCCATCGTCGAGATCGAGAATATCGTCCGCCACCTGCGCATGGGCAAGCCGCCCCTGGAGGCCGCCCGGGAGGCCGCCGACGAGATCGGCCTGGCGGTGATCGCCACCAGCCTGACCCTGGTGGCGGTGTTCCTGCCCACCGCCTTCATGGGCGGGGTGCCGGGCAAGTTCTTCGTCCAGTTCGGCATCACCGCCGCCGTCGCGGTCCTCGCCTCCCTGCTGGTGGCGCGGCTGCTGACGCCGATGATGGCCGCCTACTGGCTCCAGGCCCACCCCGAGGCCGAGACCGAGAGCGGGGTGATGCGCCGCTATCTGGCCGCCGCCGGCTGGTGCCTGAATCACCGCAAGACCACCGCCCTCGCCGCCGCCCTGTTCTTCGCCGGCTCCCTGCTGCTGGTGCCGCTGTTGCCCAAGGCCTTCGTCCCCCCCGCCGACCGGGGGCTGACCACCGTCAAGCTGGAACTGCCCCCGGGCAGCGCCCTGGAGGACACCCACCGCGCCGCGGAACAAGCCCGGGCCCTACTGGCCCCGGTCGACGAGATCCTGGGCATCTTCACTGCCGTCGGCAGCACCGCCGGCCAGGGGCCCCTGGCGGTGGGGGCGGCCAAGGACGTGCGCCTGGCCAACCTGACCCTGCGGCTTAAGCACCGCCACGACCGGGATCGCAGCCAGTCAGAAGTCGAACGGGACATCCGCGCCCGCCTCAAGGCCCTGCCCGGGGTGCGGGTGGCGGTGGGGGCCAATCAGTCCGGGGAGAAGCTTCAGGTGTCCCTGGCCAGCGACGACCCCCTCGCCCTGGCCAGCGCCGCCCAGGCGGTGGAGCGCGACCTGCGCACCCTGTCCGGGGTGGGCAACGTCACCTCCGGGGCCAGCCTTCAGCGCCCCGAGATCCAGATCCGCCCGGACTTTGCCCGCGCCGCCGATCTGGGGGTGACCACCGCCGCCCTGGCGGGGGCGGTGCGGGTGGCGACCTTCGGCGACTTCAAGGTCAACCTGCCCAAGCTCAACCTGCCCCAGCGCCAGATCCCGATCCGCGTGCGCCTGGAACGGGACCTGCGCACCGATCTGGACGCCATCGCCCAGTTGCGGGTCCCGGCCACGGCCGGCGCGGTCCCGCTTGCCGCCGTGGCCGACATCCGCCTGGGCAGCGGCCCGGCGCAGATCGAGCGCGTGGACCGGATGCGCAACGTCAATATCGACGTGGAACTGGCGGGCCGCGACCTGGGCGCGGTGCTGGCGGAGGCCAACGCCCTGCCGGCGCTGAAGAAGCTGCCGCCGACGGTCTACCGCGTCGAGCAGGGCGACGCCCAGCGCATGATCGAGCTGTTTGCCTCCTTCGGCACCGCCATGCTCATCGGCATCCTGTGCATCTACGCCGTGCTGGTGCTGCTGTTTCACGACTTTTTGCAGCCCGTCACCATCCTCGCCGCCCTGCCCCTGTCCCTGGGGGGGGCCTTCCTCGCCCTGCTGCTGACCCAGCATAGCTTCTCCATGTCGTCGATCATCGGCATCCTGATGCTGATGGGTATCGTCACCAAGAACTCCATCCTGCTGGTGGAATACGCCATCGTCGCCCGGCGGGAGCGGGGCCTGCCGCGGCGCGAGGCGATCCTCGACGCCTGTCGCAAGCGCGCCCGGCCGATCGTCATGACCACCATCGCCATGGGCGCCGGCATGCTGCCCGTGGCCCTGGGGCTGGGGGCGGAGCCGAGCTTTCGTGCGCCGATGGCGATTGTGGTCATTGGCGGGCTGATCACCTCGACCTTTCTTAGCTTGCTGGTGATTCCGGTGGTGTTTACTTACGTGGATGACCTGAAGGGGTGGGGGCGGCGGCTGGTGAGGGGG
>SACH01000394.1 GCA_009928645.1 Gammaproteobacteria bacterium
CTGCTCGCGAAAGACCGTCAGGCCCTCCTTGAGGGTCAACTGGAACCAGTCGCGGCAGGTGACCCGGTTGCCGGTCCAGTTGTGAAAATACTCATGCCCGACCACCCGGTCGATGTTCATGAAGTCCCGGTCGGTGGCGGTGCGGGGATCGGCCAGGACGTAGCGGGTGTTGAAGATGTTGAGCCCCTTGTTTTCCATGGCCCCCATGTTGAAATCGCTCACCGCGACGATGGCGTACTGATCGAGATCGCACTCCAGGCCAAAGCGCTCCTCGTCCCAGCGCATGGCCTTCTTCAGCGCCGCCATGGCGTAACCGCACTGGTCCAGTTTGCCTGGTTCGACATAGACCCCCAGGGCGATGGTGCGCCCGCTCTGGGTCACGAAGTGGTCCCGCAACACCTCCAGCCGCGCCGCCACGGCGGCGAAGAGGTAGCTGGGTTTGCGGAAGGGGTCCCGCCAGGTCGCCCAATGACGCCCGTCGGCGAACTGGCCCTGGGCGACGAGATTGCCGTTGGCCAGCAGCAGCGGCAGGGTTTCGGCCGCGGCGATCAGGGTGACGGTATAGCGGGACATGACGTCCGGCCGGTCGATAAACCAGGTGAGGCGGCGAAAATCCTCCGGCTCGCATTGCTAGTTTTGGTGGGAAATACCCGGACTATCTGTACCGGCGCCTTACAGAGAAGGCATAATGAGCCCGAAAATACAATCACAGAATCAGGAGGAGGGCGATGGATGTCTGGGGCTGAGACCAAGTGCAGCCAGAACAGGGATAGAGCATGGACTACGTTCTAACCGATCATGCAAGAAAGCGCTGCCTCAGGCGCAAAATTCAGGACATCTGGATTGTTCAGGCATTGGTGCATCCCGCACGCATAGAAAACGACCCGGACGACGAAACCCTGGTACATGTCCTTTACCCCGTCCCGGAACGCGCCTTCCGGGTCTTGCGCGTCATTTATAACGAGACCCTCGATCCGGTGGCCATCGTGACCGCATATTTTGATGACGAGGTCCATGACTTATGAAGCTTGAATTCGACCCCGCCGCGGACGCTGCTTACTTCGAGATCTCTCCAACGGCGGTGGAGACGACCAGGGAGATCGAGCCGGGGATCATCGCTGACTATGACGCCGAGGGTCATCTGGTGGGCATCGAGATCCTATCCGTGAGCAAGCGCGCCCAACCGCAATATCTGCAGAAAGCCGCTTAGGTTGGTGCGCTTCGGAGCTTAGTTCCAGCCCCGGCAGGTGCTTAGGACCGCATGAAGTCGCTACGCTCCCTCTTGCTCACCGCTGGGTGAGATGAATCAAGAGCTTGATTATCCTTTTGCTTCGCCAACACCGCGCCTTCCGACATCAGACCAAAAAAATCCCGGTCCGCCTGAAGCATGTGCCGGGCGACGACATCCATGGCGAGGAAGGTCACCAGGTCGCCGAAACCCAGCCCGCCCGCCCCGGCCTGGGCGCGCAAGGCTTGGGCCTGATCCACCAGCCGGCGATGGAGCTGGGCATGGTGCTCGACCTTGGCGTAGCCCAGGCGGTGCAGGATCGCCTCCTCATGGGCGAAATGTTCCACCACATGGGTCAGCAGTTCATCCAGGGCGGCCAGGAAGTCTTCGCCGGGAACCGCGCTCACGGCAAGATCCAGCAAGGCGTTGGCGCGGCGGAAGAGTTCCTGATGCTCGCCATCGATGATCGGGTTGCCGGATTCATAGGCCGCCCGCCAGATCAGGCGCACGGACGATACCGCCTTCCCCACCGGCTCCACCTCCGGTCCGACGACGCGGTTGCGACCGCCCTCCTTGGCGCGGTACAAGGCCTCGTCCGTCAGCCGCACCAGGTGCTCGGGACCCTGGTCCCCGTCCGGGATGATGACGGCGACGCCGAAACTCGCCGTGATCCGCCCCCGGGGTGACTGTTCGTGCGGGAGGGCGAGCCTTTCCAGGGCCGCCCGCGCAGTCTCGGCCATCTTCATGGCGCCGGCGGCGCCGGTGTCCGCGGCGATACAGGCAAACTCCTCGCCACCGTAGCGCGCCGCCAGGTCCCCCGGACGACGGGCATGCGCCCGGAGCACCTCGGCGACCTGGCGCAGGCAGGCATCCCCCGCCAGATGGCCATAATGATCGTTGTAGGGCTTGAAGTAGTCGATGTCGATCAGGATCAGGGCCAGGGCCTGGCCATAGCGGCGCGCCCGCGCCCATTCCGTGGCCAGGACCTCGTCGAACCGGCGCCGATTGGCCAGGCCGGTCAGGCCGTCGGTCATGGAGAGCCGGGCGAG
>SACH01000395.1 GCA_009928645.1 Gammaproteobacteria bacterium
TAGAAAATCTTCGGCCCGATGTAACCAGAAACGACAAACCAATTGTCCTTCTGCCGTTTATAGGTAACCTGCTTGCTGATCTTGGCGTTAGCGGCATCCTGGGATTCCTTCTGGAACAGGTCCTGAAGGGATTGCTCGAAGACGTTGTGCGTGCCATAGATGATCATCTGGGCTTGCCCATCGGCCGAGGCGAAAATCTGTCCATCGCCATTGGGGGCTTCGCCGCGAGGGATGAGTAAATTGGCCGGATACTCGATGGAATAGTTGAAGCGGCTGTTGGTATAGGTCGAAAAGGGTTCAGCGGCGGAAACGGATTGAACCATCAAAAGCAGGATCAACGGCAGCATACGAAAGATGAATGATTTCATGTTACACACCTTCGGTTTTCAGTCCAGTAGTTTCACCAGCCAAGGGAGTTTGAGAGAGGTGAGGGTTAAAGAGGACTATTTGCGAATCCCGTAGGAATAGCCCCCGTTGTTGTCCCACTTCTGGTAGAAACCACTGTTGGATTGTACCCCGAAGGCGTTGCGGTCACTTGGACCAAATTCCTGGATGTAGCCGTTGTCGTGGCGGATGCCCCAGGAGGAATTCCCATCAGCATCCTGTCGTTGAGAGTAACCGCCGCGGTTTTCCCTATGTAGCCACTAGGCCCGGCAGGAGGGAGAGGCAAACAGCAAGCGACATCACTTTCATCCGCGCGCCTCAAGGGTCGTACCCGCCCTCGACCTGGACCGAGAAGGTCAGCCACTGGATGATCGGACAGCCCCCCTCGCCCTCCGCCAGGCCGTAATCCCCAATCTCCAGCGTCCCGCGCCCGAACGCCGCCACCGTCGCGATCTCCTCTGGGGTAACGGCGGCAGCCATCAGCGGGCCGGCAATGCGTCTGCCGACCTCCGGGGAAAAGATAAAGGCGCGGCTACTCCCCGGCCCGGCCTCGGCCTGGTAAGGACGGTCGGCACAGCCCCGGGGATCTGGCAGCAACTGCCAGCCCTCGATCTCCCTGGGGTTGGGCAGGGCATGCAACGGCGGGGTCAGGCGGGCCAGGTTTTCCTCCCGGCCATATTCCTGGACCAGCAGCTCCCAACCAGCGGCGCGGGGCGCCAGAATCAGCTCGAAGCGGCCGCCAAAGGGATGACGGTAGGTCTGTCCCCCCTCGACCCTGCCCTTAATACGGCTTGTGAAGCGGGGATAGAGGAGCTGGTTACGAAACGCCTCCAGGGGCATGGCTTGGGTCGCGTCCCGGTCGCCGGTGAAGCGGCCCCAGACCTGGTCCCCTTCCACCCGCAGCCAGAATTCGCCACAGTGGGATAAGGCCCAGCCTTGGCCGGGCTTGGCGCCCGGGCCGTTCAGGGCCAGGACCCAGTGGCTTCCCGGCGGAAAGTCCTCCATGCTGGGGCGACAATGCAGGCCATCACCCATCTGGATCCGCATCCCGGAGTCCAGCAGGCCGCCCTTGAGCACCTCCCGGACCCAGACCGCCATGGCCGGCGCCGGGCCAGGTTCATGGCGCAGGATGTCGCCGATGATGATCAGCGGCGCTTGGGGCGCCACCTGGAAAAAGCCCCCCAGCCAGGCACATGAACAGGCGTCAGCTAAGTTAGGCACGAGCGCCAGACTCCCGGCTAGAAGCAGTCCCCGGATGGTCTTCACTCCTTTCAGGATGAGCACCATAAAGACCTCGCATCGCCACGCAGGGTGGAAGAGGCAGGATGAGCGGCTGAATTGTTAGACGCTATTGTGGCCTTGTTTCAGGGCCCTGACACGGGGCGGTCTTGACTGGCCCATGACGGATCAAGCTACCATTGGGACGTGCCGGTGTAGTTGAACCCCAGCCATCGGCTCCAACCCCAGGAGGCTAACCCATGAACGCCGTCGAGATTGAAGAAGCCGTCTCCGCCCTGGCGGAGCAACCCTTCGACCCCGAAGCGTTGTCAAGATGACCGCGCCCAAGGGCTAAAGCGATGACGACACCCAAGCTGAGAGCCCTCGGTGGACTCGACCGCGATTTGCAACAGTCATTGCTGAACCAGATCCGCGACCTCTGGACTCACACCTCCACCGCCCTGGAAGGTAACACCCTCACCCTGGGCGAGACCAAGTTCGTCATCGAAGAGGGGCTGACGGTTTCTGGTAAGCCGTTGAAGGATCACCAAGAGGTGATGGGGCATGCGCGGGCGATCGCGCTGATCTACGAGGGGCTTGACGGGCCTATCACAGAATCGCGCCTGTTCGACCTGCACCGGGCAGTCCAGTCTGAAATCGTGACCGACATCTA
>SACH01000396.1 GCA_009928645.1 Gammaproteobacteria bacterium
CGCGAGGATGAGCAAGCCTGGCAGATCCGGGGGCAACGTGAACTGCTCCTCCGCCACATACGCCGCGCAATCCGCCGCGGTCCAGGTGAAGGCCCCGCCGGTGTCGAAGCGGGTATTGGGGCCGAGGTACCGGCGCAGAGACTGGGAGGGTTGAATCGCCGGGTTCAGGGCGATCCAGGGCCGGCCCAGCTCCCGGCCCAGCCGCCGCGCCCAGAAGCCCCCCAGACTGGTCCCCATCAACACCAGCGGCGCAGCGGGGTCCAGACCCAGCCGAGCGAAGGCCGCCCGATAGCCCGCGGGCCGGTAGTCGCCGTCGGTGGCGATCAGGGCCACCTCATGCCCCAGCGCACGGATCAGGTCCGTCTTGGGACTGGGTCCCTGGGGACCGCTGGCGAAACCATGGAAATACACGACGGTCGTCATTGGACTGGCTCCTGGGGATGGGGGGCCCGGCATGGCCCCGCGTGCACGACAGGGGAGAAAGGGTAGCACCCCCTCCGGATCAGTGGAGGGTGCGGGCGGCGGCGGGAATAGCCACCGGTGCCGGGGTTGCCCCCTCGACCCCTTCCGCCCCGGGTTCGTCCACGGCTGTCGGGGTGGTCATCTCGGCGAGGACCGCCGCCGCCGGGTGGCCGCTGATCGCCACCGCGGCCAAGGCCCCGATCCAGTGGCTGAGAAGGGCCTCCCCGCCTTGCAGCATGCGCACCACGAAGAGGCCGGTGGGGTTGGCGCCCTCGACATCGGCGGACACCACCAGGCGGATGCGGCCCGACTCCGCCACAATCTCCAGATGACCGTGGCGGGCATCGGTGTTGATGGCATTGACCAGCATGCACGCCTCGGGATAGTGCGCCGTCATGACGCAAAAGGGCAGGTAGAGATAGACGCTGATCGAGTCCGACGCTTCGTGGGTGTCGATGTAGACGGTGCAGGACTGGTCCTCGAGGTTGACCAGGGTCTTGAGCTGGCTGGTGCCCGCGGCCTCATCGACGGTGATCTCGTCTTGCCACTCCAGTTGATCCAGGGCGTCCTGGACGATCAGGGCCAGTCGGGTCATGGGTTACCTCCCTCTGCTACGCAGGTGCGGGTGACGGGTGGGGACAGGTGGTCAGCCTAACCGAGGATGGCGACAGAATGGGGCGCAGGCGGGCGGCCCGGGGCGTGGCGTCCCCGTGCCCGACCAAGGCCAGCGCTCAGGCACGGGGTTCCAGTAGCGGGCCGCCCCGTTCAGCCCGCGGCCTCCTCCGCGCCCGATGCCGGGGGTGAAGCCTCGTCCTGCTCCAGTGCCGCCAGCACGTCAGCGGCCGGGCGATGGCCCACCGCCACCGCGGCCAGCTCCCCCATCCAGGCCAAGAGGCAATCCGCCCCATAGCGCATCAGGTGCTCTACGAAGACCCCGGTGGGGTTGGCCCCCCGGACATCGGCGCTGACCACCATGCGCAGACGGCCGTTGTGCTGTAGAACCTCCAGGTGGCCATGGCGGGTGCGACTGTTGATGGCATTGATCAGCAGGCACGTCTCGGGGTAGGCATCGGCCTTGGCGCGAAAGGGCGGATAGAAGAAGACCCCGATGAAATCCGTCTCCTCACGGGTGTCGATATAGAGCGAGCAGGGCTGGTCGTCGATGGTGATCAGGGTCTGGAGCTGGCTGGTGCCCGCCGCTTCATCGTCGGTCAGATCGCCCGCCCATTCCAGTAGCGCGAGGGCTTCCTGAACGAGGGTCCCGAGTCGAGTCATGGGCTTACTCCTCCGCACTGGCGGTGCGGGTGCTGGGTGGGGATGGGCAGTCAGGCGCGGTGGCGCTGGCCGGGGTCGGGTCACCCCAGGGACGCCGGGGCGCGGGCGCCCTTGGCCCCAGCAGCGCCAGCAAGTCCGTCGGGGTCAGCCACTCGTCCTGGGCTGGCGTGACCGCACCGGCGGGGTACGGGTAAGACGGTTGCTCAGGTCGCGGGGGCATGGCGCACGCTCCGGGGGGTGAAGGGAGCGCCAGGATACGGGCAGGGTGCGACAGAGCAGGTCGCGAGGAAAACCTGTCCCCACCGTCGCCCTGCGACCTATTTGGTCGCCGCCGCCGGGGGCGACCTGGACCGCCTGGGGAACTGATCGCCCTGGCGGCGGGAGAAGCCCTGGCGGACGGATTCAATACGACCCATTCTGTCGCCACCCCCGGTTAAGCTGACCCCATGACGACGCCGACAGGAGCGGAATTGATGCCCTATGCCCGCCGCACGCCTTCCCGGGACTACACCCCCTACTGGAACTACTGGTCCGAGG
>SACH01000397.1 GCA_009928645.1 Gammaproteobacteria bacterium
ATGCCCTCGGATATCCATGCCGCCGACGTGCTCGCCGTGGGCCTGGGGGCCTTCCTCATGTCGGTTTTCGCTACCCTCTATCCGGCCTGGCGCGCCTCGCGGACCGAGCCGGCGGAGGCCCTGCGCTATGAGTGACGCGGCACTGAGCCCCGACCTGCCGGTCTTGGCGGCTCGCGGCCTGGTCAAGACCTTCCACCAGGGGCCCCTGGAGGTCGAGGTCCTCAAGGGCATCGACCTGGCGATCGCGGCCGGGGAGCGGGTGGCGGTGATCGGGTCCTCGGGCTCCGGCAAGAGCACCCTGCTCCATTGCCTGGGGGGGCTGGACCGGGCGACGAGCGGCTCGGTGCGCTGGCGGGAGCGGGAGGTCATGGGCCTGTCCGAGGCGGAGCGCGGCCGGTTGCGCAATCGCCATCTCGGCTTTGTCTATCAGTTTCATCACCTGCTGCCGGAATTCAGCGCCCTGGAGAACGTCGCCATGCCCCTGCTGGTCGGGGGGAGCACCCCGGCCGTGGCCCTGGCCAGCGCCGCGGAGATGCTGGACAAGGTTGGGCTGGGTCATCGCGGTCGCCACAAGCCCGGCGAACTCTCCGGGGGCGAGCGCCAGCGCGCCGCCATCGCCCGGGCCCTGGTGACCCGCCCGGCCTGCGTCCTGGCGGATGAGCCCACCGGTAACCTGGACCGCCATACCGCGGAGCGGGTCTACGAGCTGATGCTGGCCCTCAATGCCGAGATCCGCACCAGCTTCGTTATCGTCACCCATGATCCCCAACTGGCGGGGCGGATGGACCGGGTGCTGCGCATCGACGACGGGTTGTTGCTGCCCGCCTGAGGGGCAGTCAGGAATACCCGGGAAGGGTCGGGTGTCTCGGCTAGGGGGGCGACCGCCGGGACGCGGCCGTCCGGCCTACAAGGAGGTTTTTCCGGCATCCCCCGCCAAGAGGCCACTTGCCCCGGGAACGCCAAGAAGGGAGTGGGTCAGGGGGGAGCTCAGCCGCAGATCCGCAGTTCGGCGAGGAAGGCGTAGCCGATGCCATGGACCGTCTGAAGGGGTAATTCCGCGTCCAGTTCCGCCTGACATTTGTTGCGCAGGCGACGGACCAGGATCTCCAAGCTGCGCGGGTCATAGCCCTTGCCCTCCTGGTCCACGCCGCGGATCACCTCCTCCTTGGTGAGCGTCTGTCCTGGCTGGTTGACGAAGAGTTGCAGCAGCCGGACCTCGTAATTGGACAGCATGCACTGGGCCCCGTTGGGGGCGGTCAGCCGCCATTCCACGCCTCCCAGGCTCCAGACCCCCGGGCGTGAGTCCGCTGTCTGGCTGGCCAGACGGCTGGCAACCCCCCGCACCACGGCCACCAGTTCGCGCAGATCCACCGGCTTGACCAGATAGGCGTCACCCCCTTCGTCGTACCCCCGGATGCGATCCTGGAGGCGACCCCGGGCCGTGGCGAGGACCAGCCCATGGCGGCGCCGGTCGAGCCGCTGGGCCAGCCCGGCGAGACCATCGCCATCGGGGAGGCCCAGGTCCAGCACCACCACTCCGCCGCGGGGATCCTGCACCCAGGCCTGACAGGAGGCGATATCCCCGGCGCCGCTCAGCTCCCAGCCCTCCAGTTCCAGATAGTCGCTCATGGCCTGGCGGAGATCCTCCTCGTCCTCGACGACGAGGACCCGCAAGGGGGCGGCGGGGGGCGATGAGCGCAGGGTGGCGGTTGACGAGGGTGGGTTCATGCGCTGAGGGGTAACCAGAGGGTGAAGGTACTGCCTTGGCCGAGGCGGCTGGCCACGTCGATGCGCCCGCCATGCAGGCTGGCGATCCGCCGGGCGAGGGGCAGGCCCAGGCCCATGCCGGAAATGCCCGCCTCCGGATGGAGCCGGACGGACTTGTCAAAGATGCGTTGCTGGTCATTTTCGGCGATCCCGATCCCGGCATCGCTAACCTGGATGCCGGCCTCCTGACCGGCGAGCAGCGCCCGGACCTGGATGGCGGACTGGGTGGGGGAGTATTTCGTCGCATTATCGAGCAGATTGAGCAGGGCCGAGCCCAGAAGCCGCTCGTCACCCCGCACCACGGCGGCGGCGACCGGCTCCGGCAGGTCGAGTGTCAGGGGGCGTCCTGCCTGGTCGCCAAAGGACTGGGTCAGGTGGGCCAGCCAAGGGCCGAGAGGCAGGGTGTCGAGTTGGGGGTCGAGCTTGCCCGAGGTGAGGCGGTCCGCCGCCAGCCACTGCTCGAAGAGCATGTCCAGGCGGTCCACGGCGCGTTCGATGATCGCT
>SACH01000398.1 GCA_009928645.1 Gammaproteobacteria bacterium
ACCCGATGCCCCTGGCGGATGAGTTCCCGCGCCAGGCCCTGGACGAAGTCCCCCAGGCCGCCGGCCTTGGCGACCGGGGCGCACTCGGCACTGGCGAAGACGATATGCAGGGGTTCCACTGAGCGTTATAGAAGGTATGGACGCCTGAGAGCTAGTAGGCGAAGTGGGCCAGGTCTAGTTCGGGAAAGATGGCATCCAGTCGCTCCAGCGCCGCCAGGGTCTCCAGGACCGCCGTTGGCCAGCCGGTTTCCTGATCCCCCCGGCTCACCCCGCTCGGCCGGCTCTTCAGGTCGGGCTGGATCGCCGGGGCGTGTTGGCTTTGCCGACATCCCGGGTGCGCCTTACTTTCCCATCCGCCCTGCCCTTCCTGACCTTTCAAACCCTCCAGACCTTCCTCCCGCGCCCCGGGCAGGGGACCGCGGCGGAGGGCGGCGGTGAGGAAGCCGAAGCGGGCGAGCTGGGCCTGCAACTGGTGTTGGGCGAAGTCACTGCCCCCACTCCGTCCCAGGTGGAAAGTCCAGTCGGACCCCTGGGCCAGCAGCAAGGAGCGCGCCGCCTGCCGCAGCAGCCGGCCCGACGGGCTGGTTGCCGGCAGGGCCTGGTAACGCAGACGCAGTTCCCGGAATTCCTCCGCCGCCTGGCGCAACTGGAGATGGACCCAGGCGGTTTCCGGCCGCAGCCAGGTGGCATTATAGCCAGCCTCGCCCCAGGTCGAGGGCGCGACCCGGCAGTTCCCGACGCAGCCATGGTCCCGAAGATGCTGGCCGAGGGTCACGGGCTCCAGGTCCGGGCAGGCGTCGAGTTCATGCCCCAGGGCGGCGAGAAACAGGGGCCCCTCGTACCACCAGTGGCCGAACAACTCCGCGTCGTAGGGGGCGACGGTCAGCGGCGGGCGGGAGATCGCCGCGCCAGCCCAGCGGGCGGCGAACGCCTGGCGGCGACGGACGAAGTGCCGGGCATCCGTCACCGCCTGGTGGGCGGCACGCGCCGGCTCATAGGGGGCCTTGGGTCCCGGGCCCCCGGTCACGCGATAGTAGCCGAGCCCCGTTCGCCCGGCCGCGACACCGGGTGGCAGGAAAGCCGTCAGGTCCGCTCCGGCGCTCGCCAGGCCCAGGTCAGCAAAATACTCCCGGTAATCCGGGTGCCCGGGATAGCCCCGCGTCGGGCTCCAGACCTCCGCGGCGGAATCCGGATCACGGCCGAAAAAGGCCACGCCGCCCCCATCCACCGGGGCCTGCACCCCCCAGGCCGGGGGCGGCTGGCCCTGCTCCAGACCATGGGCCTCCACCAGACTGTAGGTAAAGCCGGCGGCGGCGATCTCCCGCTCCAGCCCCGGATAATAGCCACACTCCGGCAGCCAGAGCCCCGTGGGTACCCGCCCGGTGAGGGCCTGGAAAGCCGCCCGGCCGACGCGCAACTGGGCCGGCACCGCCCCCGGCTGGTCTCGCAGCAGGGGGGCGAGGCCATGGGTCGCCGCCGTGGTCAGCAGTTCCACCCGGCCGGCATCGTGCAGGCGTACCCAGGCGGCGATCAGATCCCCCCCCCACTGCCCACGGAATTGCACCCGGCGGGTCTCGATACCCTCCTGGTACCAGCCGAGCAGGGCCCGTCGCCCCGGATCGGTCTGGCGCCGCCGCTCCGCCGCGCACAAACGCTCGCGCCGGTCCAGGTAAGCGAGAAAGCGCGCCGGCAGACTCGGGTCCGCGAGCATGGTCAGCAGGGTCGGGGACAGGGAGAGGGTGAGACGCAGGCGACCGCCCCGCGCCTCCGCCGCCGTCAGGACCTCCAGCAGGGGCAGGTAGCAGTCGGCGATGGCCTCATGGAGCCAGTACTCCTCCAGGGCCCGCTCCTGATCCGGTTGGCGCACATAGGGCAGGTGCGCATGGAGCACCAGCGCCAACTGAGCGACGGCCGCGGTCACGACGGATCAGTCGCGGACCGGTCGGGGGGGAAGGCGGGGCTACTTCGGGGGACCCAGGAGGTCCAGGCCGACGTCGGGGTCGCGGACCCGACGAACCAGCTCGGGGAGATCGGGCTGCCGTGGGCGGCATTCGGGAGCCGGGAGTTCCCCTGATCACTACGCCAGGCCTCACTACGCCAGGCCTCACTGCGCCAGGTCGGGATCATCGCCGCGCCTCCCGCCTGGTCCCACCCCTCGCTCCCGTCGGGACCCTCCCCCGCGCCCCATTCGCCAGGTGCGTGGTCGCCTGGCGGACCAGGGGGCGGCGGCTCCCGGGCGATGACCAGCGGAGTAATGCCCTGGGC
>SACH01000399.1 GCA_009928645.1 Gammaproteobacteria bacterium
GGCGGAGCTTCTCGGCCAGGCTGACGGCTTGCTCCCTGTCGCAGTGGGGTAGCAGCACCACGAATTCCTCACCCCCCCAGCGGGCCAGAATGTCCGAGGCGCGCAGGCGATGGCGCACCCGCTGGGTCAATTCGACCAGGACCTGGTCGCCCACCCGCAGTGGCCCCTGCCACTGCGCCCCGGTGGCCGCGGGGACCGGCGAGCCAGGCTCCGCGACCGGGGGATAGAGCACCGTCTCCCCCGCCTGCGGCGCCGGGGACGGGCTGGTCGCGGTCGGGACCGACGACGCGGTCACGTGCAAGCGCAAGCCGTCGGGGATCTTGCCCTGGGTGGCGAGGGCGATGAGTTGGTCGACGCGGACCACCCCGACCACGACACCCAGCAGGCGTGGCCGGCCCTCCGCGTCGGGCGTCGTCAGGTCCTCGACCGGGAGCATCTCCAGCATCCCGACATGCCGGGTGTCCTCCTGCACCAGGGCGAGGGGGGCCGCCACCGCCAACTGGCGACTGGCGCGCACGCGCTCGGTGGCGGCGCGGCGCACCGGCTCGGACAGATTGTCGTATCCCAGGGCGGCCTGGTTGCGCTCCCAGGGCACGAGGTAGGTCACGGGGACATACTCAGGTCGGGCCCCGGCAGGAATCGGCCGCCGCTCCTGGTCGCGCTCCAAAATACGAAAGCTCCCCGACGGGACCTGTTGGCTCATGCGCGCCTCGAAGGCGTCCCGTTCCGCCGCGCTCACCAAGGGGTTGAAGTTCAGGGCGAGCAGGTCGGGGTTGTCGGCCAGGCTGGGGCGGGTGAACCCAGCAGAACACCCGGGGCTCCCAGCAGGATATAGGCCAGCGTGAGCACCAGGCTGAGGCGCCAGGTTGCGAACGGTTGACAGTTGCCCGCCCGCGCGGCCACGTGCGCCATGGGCGCTGCGCTAGGCCAGGGATCCTCCCGCAACGGGTAGCCGTCATTCATCTTCGGTTTCCCCCCTACGGCAGTTAGCCGGTAACCTGCAAAATCCACCACTTAACGCATGACCTGAAAAACAACGACTTTCCGGTTAGCTAACCTTTTGAACCATTACCCTGTGCGCTAACCCGGCTACTCCAGCCGCAATGCCAGTTCGTTCGAGCCAGCGCCGACCACCGCGGTCGCGCCGCATCAAAATTGGCCATAGCTCTATCATAGCGCCATCGCTGATTGGCGCGAGCAGCCAAGGCATTATTAAGCACTGAGCGAATAAAAATGTGCTTTCGCGGAATACGTTGCCGGCGCGTATGTCTCCACTCCTGGCCGTCTGTTACCCTGCGGAATACATAGGAACGCCTGTACGATCCGGTCATCGAAGGCGCGCTCAAGGCCGCGCTGAGCGACCTTGACGCCAAGGTCGATGCCAAGAACCCGGGACCCGTCACCGAGGTCGCCCCCGCCGCTCACCAGCCCATCGGTTCATAAATCCGGAGGAATCGTTCATGTTGACAGGCAAGACGGCCATCGTGACTGGCTCGACCAGTGGGATCGGGTTAGGGATCGCCCGCGCGCTCGCCGCCAAGGGTGCGGACATCCTACTCAACGGTTTTGGGGATGCCCCCGAGATCAATCAATTGCGCGCCGAGATGGCCGCACAGTATGGTGTCAAGGTCGCCTACTGCGGCGCCGATATGACCCAAGCGGCCGACATCGAGCGGATGATCGCGACCGCCAACCGGGAGCTCGGCAAGATCGACATCGTCGTCAACAACGCCGGTATCCAGCATGTCGCGCCGGTGCAGGCGTTTCCGGTCGACCGCTGGGATGCGGTAATTGCGATCAATCTCACCGCCCCCTTTCTGATCGTGCGCGCCGTGCTGGGCCAGATGCTGGAGCGCAACTGGGGTCGGATCATCAACATCGCCTCGGTGCATGGCCAGGTCGCATCGGTCGGCAAGTCGGCCTACGTCGCCTCAAAGCACGGCATCATAGGCCTGACCAAGGCGGTGGCGCTGGAGACGGCGACCACGGGCGTTACCTGCAACGCCATCTGCCCGGGTTGGGTGCTGACCCCGCTGGTCCAGAAGCAGGTCGACGACCTCGCCACTCGCGAGCAGATCTCCAACGAAGAGGCCAGCGTCAAACTGCTCGGTGACAAGCAGCCATCGCAGCAGTTCACCTCCCCGGAGCAACTCGGGGCGCTCACGGTCTACTTGTGCTCGGACGCTGCCTGCAATATGCTGGGTGCCACCCTTCCGGTAGACGGCGGCTGGCTGGCGCAATAGGTTCACTCGCGGAATGAGCT
>SACH01000082.1 GCA_009928645.1 Gammaproteobacteria bacterium
CGCCTCCGCCAGCTCCAGCACCGAGCCGCCGACCTCCTGATTGGCGGCGCGGATGGCCTGGGTCAGGTGGCCGAGGGGGATGCCGTAGGCGCGCAGGCGCTCCGGGTCCGCCACCACCTGGTACTGGCGGACCATGCCGCCCACCGTCGCCACCTCCGCCACGCCGGGGACGGACTGAAGCTCCAGCTTGAGGTACCAGTCCTGGAGGCTACGCAACTGGGCCAGGTCCTGCTGGCCAGTCCGGTCCACCAGAGCGTAGCTGAACACCCAGCCGACCCCGGTGGCGTCCGGCCCCAGGCGGGGCGTGGCGCCCTCAGGGAGCTGGCCGGCCACCTGACTGAGATACTCCAGCACCCGGGAGCGGGCCCAGTAGAGATCAGTGCCGTCGGCGAACAGCACGTAGACGTAGGAGTCGCCGAACAGGCTTGTAGCCACGCACCGTGACCGCCCCCGGCACCGCCAGCAGGGCGGTGGAGAGGGGATAGGTGACCTGGTCCTCCACCACCCGCGGCGCCTGGCCGGGAAAACTGGTGCGGACGATGACCTGGACGTCGGACAGGTCGGGGATGGCGTCCAGCGGCGTCTGGCGCAGGGACTGAAGGCCCCAGACCGTCAGCAACAGGGTGGCGAGCAGGACCAGGAAGCGGTTGCGGATGGACCAGTGGATGAGGTGCTTCATGGCCGCGCCCCCGCCCCTCCCGTCGTCAGTCGCTGAAAGCTGGCCCGGAGGCTGGATTCGGAATCGATCAGAAACTGGCCGGAGACCACCACCTCGTCATGCTCTATCAGGCCGGCCAGGATCTCCATCTCGCCGCCCAACCGGGCGCCGGTGGTCACGTCCACCGGCTGGAAGCGGCCCTCGCCCCGGGCCAGGACCACGCTCTCGCGCTCGCCGGTGTGGATCAGGGCCTCCCGGGGGATCTTGAGCACGTTCCGCCGCCCCTCGCCCTCGATGCTAACCTCGGCGAAGAGGTTGGGCCGCAACGCCCCGACGGGGTTATCGAACACCAGCCGCACCGGCAGGGTGCGGGTCTTGGGGTCCAGTTCCGGATAGAGATAGTCCAGCCCCCCCTCCCAGGTACGGCCGGGATAGGCCGGGACCCGCATCTGCGCCGTCTGCCCAGACTCCAGGCCGGCGATCTGGTGCTCGAAGACATCCACCCGCACCCAGACCTGGCTATGGTCCACCAGGGTGAACATGGTGCTGTCCGGGGTGACGTACATGCCCTCCCGGGCGGTGAGCCCGGTCACCACCCCGGTAATGGGGGCCGGGATGGGGATGGTGTCCCGGGTCTCGCAGCGGGTCTGGATGGTGTCGATGACGGCTTCCGGGACGTCCAGCAGGCGCAAGAGGTTGTGCGCCTTGTCGGCCTTGACCGCGATCGGGCCACCGCCACCGCCGGTGCGCCCACCAGCACCTGAATCGCTCCCCGAGCCGGTGACCGCGCCGGCACCCACGCTGGTGTCCTTGCCCCCGAGTCGGCCCGCGCTCCCACTTCCGCCTCCGCGCGGGGCCCCGCCCGTGGTGGAAGACGAATGTCCCAGTGCCAGCAGAAAATCGATCTGGGCGGCCAGGATATTCGGCGCGTAGAACTCGGCCAGGGTCTGGCCCTGGATGACGGTCTCGCCCTCCGCCCGCACCGCCAGGCGGGTGATCCAGCCGGAGGCCCGGGTGTGGAGGTGGGCGATGCGGGTCTCGTCATACTGGACCCGGCCCAGGGCGCGGATCGGTTCCCAGAGGTTGCCACGCTCGACCCTAGTGGTGCGCAGGCCCAGGTTCTGCATCAGGGCGCCATCGAGCCGGACCTCGGGATAGCCCGTCATCGGGGCCTCCGCGGCCCGGGCGGCCAGGTCCATGCCGCAGATGGGGCAGGTGCCGGGGGCGTCCTGGACGATCTGCGGGTACATGGGGCAGACAAACTGGGTCTGGCCCGGTGGTTTCAGGAGGCTTGCCCCTTGGTCCTGAGCTGAGTCCGGATGTTGATCATGCTCTGAGTCGGGATGCTGATCATGAACTGAGGCGGGATGATCGTGATGTAGGTGAGCATCACCGCCCTGCCCCGCCGTTTGCGGGGACAGGGCCTCTGGCCCCGTTCCCGGCATGGCGTGGTCATGGGGGTGCGCTTCCTCCCCCAGGCCCGTCAGGGGCCAGGCAAACAGGATCAGGCAGATCAGGATGCCGGCGGTCAGACCTCGCCAGACAGCCGGGAACTGGGATCCGGGACGGGAAAGAAGACCGTAAGGGAGACGGAAAAGGCGCCGGGGACGGGAAGGGGGATGCTGATGGGAAGGGAGACGGGGAGGAGGGGATAAAAAGGCCGTGCGCTGTCGCTTCATGAGTTGACCCCTGCGTGAGCGTGTCATGAGCCAACAGATAGCCGTGAAATTGCGCTTAATCAAGCCAACCCTGGTAAGCTTAGACACGCTGACCCCGCGCGGCCAACGTTTCGCCCCCGCACGCCATCTGGTGCCGATGTTGCTTCCATCCGCGGCCAATGGCGGCCAACGATACCTGATCCCTCCTGACCTCATGGCCTCCATCACCCCTACGTCACCCCATGTCCCTGGCAAGCAGCCCACCCTCGCGGGCTGGCGGGAGTGGCTGGCCTTGCCGGCCCTGGGAATTCCCGCGATCAAGGCGAAACTGGATACCGGGGCCCGGACCTCGACCCTGCACGCCTTCTTCACCGAGCCCTTTCGCCAGGACGGCCAGGATTGGCTGCGTTTCGGCGTCCATCCCCTCCAGCATCGTCTGGGGCTGGTGACGCTCTGCACCGCCCAGGTCCTGGACCGGCGGATCGTCAGCGACTCCGGCGGGCATCGGGAGAGCCGCTGGGTCATCGCCACGCCGCTGCGGCTGGGCACGGCGGAATGGACCATCGAGTTGACCCTCACGGACCGGGACTCCATGCTCTTTCGCATGCTGCTGGGACGCAGCGCCATGAGCGGACGGCTGCTGGTAGACCCCCAGGGCTCCTATCTCGCCAGCCGCAAGCCCCGTCTGAAACGCCTTTATCCGGCCCTGGCCGCTGGGAACCCCCCACCGAGATGAAAATCGCCATCCTGTCGCGCAATCCCCGACTCTACTCGACCCGGCGCCTGGTGGAGGCCGCCACCCAGCGGGGCCATGAGGCGCGGGTCATCGACGTCCTGCGCTGTTACATGAACATCGCCTCCCACCGCCCCACCATCCATTACAAGGGCGCGGAACTGGGCCTTTACGATGCCGTCATCCCGCGCATCGGCGCCTCGGTCACCTTCTACGGTACCGCCGTGCTGCGCCAGTTCGAGATGATGAACACCTACACCCTCAACGAGTCCGTCGCCATCACCCGTGCCCGGGACAAGCTGCGCTGCCTGCAACTCCTGGCGCGCAAGGGCATCGGCCTGCCAGTGACCGGCTTCGCCCACTCCCCGGACGACGTGCAGGACCTGATCAAGATGCTCGGCGGGGCGCCCCTGGTCATCAAGCTGCTGGAGGGTACCCAGGGCATCGGCGTGGTCCTGACCGAGACCGACCAGGCGGCGGAGAGCGTCATCGAGGCCTTCATGGGGCTCAAGGCCAACATCCTGGCCCAGGAGTACATCCGTGAGGCCGGCGGCGCCGACATCCGCTGCTTCGTCATCGGCGACAAGGTGGTGGCGGCCATGAAGCGCCAGGCCAAGCCCGGGGAGTTCCGTTCCAACCTCCACCGCGGGGGCTCCGCCAGCCTGGTGCGCATCACCCCGGAGGAACGCTCCACGGCGGTGCGCGCCGCGAGCATCCTGGGCCTCAATGTCGCCGGGGTGGACATCCTGCGCTCCAACCACGGCCCGGTGGTCATGGAGGTCAACTCTTCTCCCGGCCTGGAGGGCATCGAGACCGCCACCGGCAAGGATATCGCCGGACTCATGATCCAATTTATCGAGCGTAACGCTGGCCTGCGCACCGCCCGCACCCGGGGCCAGGGATGAACGCCACACCGCCATCGGCAAAGGATCTCGCCATGCTCACGAGCCAATTTTGTGAACTCAGCGTGTGCTCGGGCGGCTTGGGCGCCTTGCGGGGCCAGGGATGAACGCCAGGCTGGAGATCGGCGGCAGCGACATCCCCCCGGGGGAGCGCCGGCTGGTGGAGCTGCGCCTGCCCCTGCTCTACACCCATACCCCGGTGGTGCTCTCCGCCCAGGTCATCCGCGGCCGGCGGGACGGCCCCCGGCTCTTCGTGTGCGCCGCCATCCATGGCGACGAGATCAACGGCGTCGAGATCGTCCGCCGGTTGCGCCAGTGCCCAGCCCTGGAACGTCTGCGCGGCACCCTGATCCTGGTGCCGGTGGTCAACGTCTATGGCTTCGTCCGCCAGTCCCGCTACCTCCCCGACCGACGGGACCTCAACCGCTGCTTTCCCGGCTCCGACAAGGGCTCCCTGGCCGCCCGCCTGGCCAATGCCTTCCTGGAGGAGATCGTCAGCAAGACCGACTTCGGCATCGATCTGCACACCGGCGCCGTCCATCGGGAGAACCTGCCCCAGATCCGCGCCACCTTCGAGGAGAGCGGCCAGGTGGAGGCCCTGGCCAAGGCCTTCGGCAGCCCCGTCATCCTCAACGCCGACCTGCGCGACGGCTCCCTGCGCGAGGCCGCGGCCCGTCTGGGGGTGCCGGTACTGGTCTATGAGGCCGGCGAGGCGCTGCGCTTCGACGAACTGGCAATCCGCGCTGGAGCGCGCGGGGTTATGGGGGTCATGCGCGAATTGGGGATGCTGGGCAAAACGAAGCGCCCCAAGGAGGCGCGCCAGGCCCATCCGGAGGCGGTCATCGCCACCTCCAGCCAGTGGGTCCGTGCCCCCCAGAGCGGCATCCTGCGCGCCACCAAGCCCTTGGGGGCGCGGGTCGAGAAGGGCGAAGGGCTGGGTTGGATCGCCGACCCCCTGGGCGAGAACGAGATCGTGGTGGAGGCCTCCACCGCCGGGGTAGTCATCGGCAAGGTCAAGCTCCCCCTGGTCAACGAGGGCGAGGCCCTCTACCACATCGCCCGCTTCGGCGAACCCGACATGGCGGCTGAGGCGGTGGAGCGCTTCCAGAGCGCCGTCGGGCCCGAGTCCGATGCCGTGCCGCCGCTGGAGCCACCGCTGAACTGACTCTTCATCTGGACTTGCCGTTGGTCTTGCCGTTGGTCTTGATCGCCACCTCTGGGTTCAGGGCTTTCTTGGACTTTACCTCCAGGGCCAACAGCTTGGCCGCGGATTCCAGCTCACGGATGTTCTCAAAAGCGCCTGCCCTTTCTTTCTCATCACGGCGTCGCGCCGCGAATTTCTCGAATTCGGCTTGCGCTATGGCATCGGCCTCCTTGCGCGTGCGCTTGCCCGCATTCGGTAACACCTCCCGATCGTTGAAACGAAGGAACTCGTCCAACTTTTGCTCCCAATCGGCCATGAACACCTGCTTACGTCGTTCGGCCTGATCCTCGGCAAAATCGAGCCACATGGTGACGATGCGGTTCAGCTCACGGATTTCACTCTCGTTTAGGTAATTCTTGGCGATGGTGATGTCGCTCTTGCGCACTTCGTCCGCCGCCCAAGTGGCCAATCCGGCGTTGGGGAGCAGGTGATTGATGCGGCTGGCGATGATCTCCGGAGCGGTCAGGCCCGTCACGGCAAAGTGGAGCTTGTTCTGCATGATACTGAAAAATCGAGTGGTTTCGGGCAGTGATGGCTGATAATCCGCCGCCAGGGCGAATATTTCCCGGACCCGCAAATACATCCGGCGTTCACTGGCGCGAATGTCACGGATACGTTCCAGTAACTCGTCGAAACGGTCCGGGACGGCGGAACCTGCTACCGGCGGATTCTTTAGCCGCTCATCGTCGAGCGCGAAGCCTTTGACGATGTACTCCCGCAACACCTGCGTGGCCCACTGGCGAAATTGCGTGGCTTGCACAGAGTTCACCCGGTAGCCTACCGAAATAATGGCATCCAGGTTATAGAAGTTGATCAGGTACCGCTTGCCGTCAGCAGCAGTTATTCGGAATTTCCGAATAACTGCAAACTCCTGTAACTCATTGTCATGATATATATTTTTAAGGTGCTCATTGATCGTTGGCACCGTGACGCCAAACAACTCGGCCATCTGCTTTTGCGTCAGCCATAGCGTGTCTTCATGCAGACGTGCTTCCAGGCGCAGCCGCCCATTCTTGCCAGGGTAGATGACCATTTGGCCTGCGGTATTCAGCGCGGAAGCACTATCTTCGTCTGGAGACGTCATCAGATGTCCTCTTATAAGAGTAAGCTCGCCACAGATTTCGGCTCTGTCTGCCGCAGATTGAACCGCCGCGGGTATGGATGACAGGTATGGATGACAGCTACTCTTTTCGCCCCATCGGCCTGGTGCGCTCCTGTTACACCGGCAAATTCGGCATCCCCCGGCAGCCGGGGCTGGTGACGGCGGCAGAGGCGCGGCTGGAACTCTTCGCCGAGTTCGCCCGGGAGGAGGCCTTCGCCGGGTTGGAGGGCTTCAGCCACCTCTGGCTGCTGTTCGTCTTTCACGACGCCATCGCCGAGGGGTGGCGGCCCACCGTGCGCCCGCCCCGGCTGGGGGGGCGGCGCAAGGTGGGGGTCTTCGCCAGCCGCTCGCCCCACCGACCCAACCCCATCGGCCTGTCGGCGGTGGAATTTCGCGGTTTCGTCCGTGGCTTCGACCGGGAGGGCAACGGCCAGGGCGGCCTGGCCCTGCGGCTGGGGGGCGTGGATCTGCTGGATGGTACCCCGGTGCTGGACATCAAGCCCTATGTCCCCTATGCCGACTGCCTGCCCCAGGCCAGTTCCGGCTTCGTCCCCCCGCCACGCGACCAGGAGCGGGAGGTGATCTTCAGCCCCCAGGCCCTGGCTCAGGCGCGAGAACTGTCCCAGAGGCGCGTCCCGGCCCAGAGGGTATCCCTGACCCATGCCCAGGCGCGAGAACTTTCCCAGAGGCAAGTCACTGCCAAGACGCGAGCCCCGGGCCAGGCGCAATCCCTGGCCCAGGCCCAGGCGCAGACTCAGGAGCAGGCGGCGGCCCCCGACGGAGAGCGCCACCTGGTGGAGCTCGTCACCCAGGTTCTGCGCCAGGACCCGCGCCCGGGTTACATGGACCGCTACCCCGAGCGCCAGGACTTCGCAATGCGGCTCTACGACTTGGAAGTCCGCTGGCGCGAGAACCAGGGCCGGATTCTAGTCACCGCCCTGGAGCTGGCGGCGGACTAATCGGTTCGTCAGGACCCAGCTTCAGCGCGGAAACCTCCGCTCGGCCCGGCGGAGGACGGCCGACGGGTTGGCCTGAAAGTCACGGCCAAAATTTTCATTTGCATGAGGCTGGCGCCCCCAACCTATGGCAGTTAGCGTGAAAGACAGGGGAAAATATTTCATTATCAAAGTGGTGGCGCACCACCTCATGAGAGTCAGCGCAGGAACCCGTGCTCGGCGAGAAAGGCGGCGCTGATGCCCGACCTACCGCCGGACTCCGCCGCCCGGTCGCCCAGGACCAGGCGCTCCAGGTAGCGGGCGATCAGGTCCACCTCCAGATTGACCCGCGTTCCCGCCTGATAGTCGCCGATAATGGTCTCGGCCAGGGTGTGGGGCACGATGTTCAGCTCGAAGACGGCGCCGTCCACCGCGTTGACCGTCAGGCTGGTGCCATCGACGCAGATGGAGCCCTTCTGGGCGATGTAGCGCGCCAGCCCCGCCGGGGCCTGGACGCGAAAGCGCCAGGAGCGCGCGTCCTGGTGCCGTTCCAGGATCTCGCCCACCCCGTCGACATGCCCGCTGACCAGGTGCCCGCCCAGGGGCGTCGCCAGGGTCAGGGCCTTCTCCAGGTTGACGTGACTGCCCGGACGCAGCCCCCCCAGGGTGGTCAGGGACAGGGTCTCGCGGGAGACATCCGCCGCGAAGTGCCCCCCCGCCAGATTGACGGCGGTAAGACAGACCCCATTGACGGCCACGCTGTCCCCCAGGACCAGGCCCGCCAGGGGCAGCTTGCCGGTGCTCAGGGTCAGGCGGACATCGCCGCCCCGGGGTTCGAGGGTCTGGACCTGGCCGATGGCCTGAATGATGCCGGTAAACATAGCAGCGTTTCTAGCCTCCTGAAGCATGGCGCGATGCGGTGAGCCCGCCGTAAAGGGGGCTGGCTATCATATACCGACCTCGCGGCCTTGTTCGCCACGGAGGAGCAGCACCGGTAAGCCTTCGCGGCCAAGGGTGCCGGAAGATCGCCGCTCAGGTGCCGCAAAAGGTCTGGCGCACCACCTCGTGGGGTTCGGGCGGACGCCGGTATGCGGCGGTCTCGGGTCCGGCATGCCTGGGATCGGCGAGGGCCGCCAGCAGCCCGTCGAGGGGGCCCAGGTCGCCGGTAACCGCGGCGTCCAGGGCCGCTTCCACCCGGTGATTGCGCGGGATGAGCGCCGGGTTGGCGCGACCCATGGCGTCCGCCCGGGCCTGGGGGCTAGTCGTTTCCTGACTTAGCCGGGCCCGCCAGCGGGTCAGCCAGTCGGCCAGCGCGGGATAAGCCTCGCCGAAGACTTCGCGCAGCGCCTGGTTCGACCCCGTTCGCGCACCCATCCCCTCTTCCGTATCCGCCTCTGTTCCCGACCCCATGCCAGGTACCCCCACAGTCCCCAGGGTAGCGGTATGCTGGTCGGGGACCGCAACCACGGCCGCCCTGTCCCTGGCGGTACCCAGGTGAGTGCCGAGGTCCATCGCCGCGACGGTGTTGAGGGCATGGAAGCCGTTGGTGAAGTCGACGCGGGCGGCCGCCATGATCTCCAGCAGGTCCTCGATCAATTCGGCATCGCCCTCCCGGGCCTCCAGCAGGCCCAGCTTGGGTCGGAAAACGGCCAGCCAGGCGGGCGTGAACACGGCGCCAAAGCCGTCGATGGCCTCCTGGGCCAGCGCCAGGGCCTGATCGGCGTCCGGGTCGAGGAGCGGCAGCAGGGCCTCCGCCAGGCGGGCCAGGTTCCATTGGGCGATGCGCGGCTGATTGCCGTAGGCATAGCGGCCGTGATGGTCGATGGAGCTGTAGACCTGGTCCGGGTGGTAGGCGTCCATGAAGGCGCAAGGGCCGTAGTCGATGGTCTCGCCGGCGATGGACATGTTGTCGGTGTTCATGACGCCGTGGATGAAGCCGACGCCAAGCCAGCGGGCGACCAGATGCGCCTGGCGCCCAATCACGGCGTCGAGGAGGGCGGCGTGGGGCCGGTCCGCGGCCCCTGCCTCCGGATAGTGGCGGTCGATCACATAGTCGGCCAGGTGGCGGAGCGCCTCGGTATCCCCCCGCGCCTGAAAGTATTGGAAGGTGCCCACCCGCACGTGGCTGCGCGCCACCCGCGTCAGCACCGCCCCGGGGCGGGCGCCGGCGTCGCGAAAGACCGGCTCGCCGGTGGTCACCGCCGCCAGGGAGCGGGTGGTGGGGATGCCCAGGGCTGCCATGTATTCGCTGATCAGGTACTCCCGGAGCACCGGTCCCAGCCAGGCCCGGCCATCACCCCCGCGGGAAAAGGGCGTGCGACCAGAGCCCTTGAGCTGGATGTCCAGGCGCTCGCCCGTCGGGTCCCGGACCTCACCCAGGAGGATGGCCCGCCCATCGCCCAGTTGCGGCACGAAACCGCCGAATTGATGACCGGCATAGGCCATGGCTAGGGGCATCGCTCCGTCCGGCACCCGGTTGCCGGCGAAGACCTCCACCGCCTCCGGCGACCGCAAGGCCGCCGCGTCCAGTCCCAAGCGGGAGGCGAGGGGTTCGTTGAGCTTGACCAGCCGCGGCTGGGCCACCGGCACCGGCGCCAGGCGGGCGAAGAAGCGCTCGGGCAGTCGGGCGTAGCTGTTGTCGAAGGCAAAGGGCATGGGCACCTCCCCGGGGTCAGGAAGTTGGGGAGGTGGGGGCGCCGGGGACTGACTGAAAGGCGCCAGCCGACATCCTTGCCATGGCTAGAGGTGAACTCTGGGGGTTGTGACGACTGGTGGGGAAGTGCGTGACAAGAGCTTGGCGGGCTTTGAGCCATCATCAGGGTGGCGACCTTCTCGTCAAACGGCACCCAACCATCCCCTCGCCGGCCATTAGCCGACCACAAACCGAAATGCGGGAGTCTGACTAAACTTAGGGTAGAGGCAGTACACACCGCGCCCAGGAATCCCAGCCCTCCCGGCAATCCCGGACATCCCGGTGCTGCCAGCGCTCACGGTGCTTCCGGTCCTCTCGGTACTCGAGGCAATCCTGGCACGGCCGGCGACGCCGGCTCACTGCCCGCCTCCTTTCGAGGCGCCTTGACCTGTTATCCGCTTTCCCAGTCAGTCAGGAGATGAACCCATGAACACCGCTACTCACACCCTGGGACGAATCGGCATCCCCCTCGCCCTATCCGCCGCCCTCCTTCTGGCCGGCTGTGGCACCACCACCGGAGAACGCACCGCCAGCGGCGCCATCATCGGGGGCGCCACCGGCGCGGCCATCGGCTCCACTGGTGGCCGCACGGCCGAAGGGGCCCTCATCGGCGCGGGCGTTGGCGCCCTGGGCGGGTACCTCTACGATCAGGAGCAACGGCAACGCTACGATGACCGCTACGACTACCGGTATGGCGATCGCTACTACCGGGACCCGTATTACGATCGCTACAACGACCGGTATCCGTATCGCTATCGCACGGATCACCGCTATCCCTACTCATCGGGATATGGCTATCCGTCCCAAGACCTGCACTCCTTTTAGTGCTGGCGTCAGGCCACCCGGGCCAGAAGGCGGCTGATCTTTTCGGCCTTGACGAAGGCCTGCTCGAGGGCGGCGATCTGCGCCGGATTCATGGTCCCGGCCACCGGCTTGCGGCGGGTCTGGGCCAAAACCACCGCCAGGCCCCGGGTCACCGCCAACCAGCGATTCATCTCCTGAAAGGCGTCGCCCGAGGGGCAGATGACCTGGTCAAAAATCTGGTCCGCGATATCGTATGCTGAATTTTCATGCAACATGAATGGCTTCCTGCTGAGGACGTGAAGAGTTAAAGAGTCCAAGTTCCAAGTCAAGGCTACAGCTTGCGAATTGTCAAGTTTTGCGGTGTCAAGTTCAGCGGGTATCAAGTTTTGTGGGGGACCTTGGCATCCAGCACGAATCGCCCAAGGGTAATCAGGATGTGTCAGAGGTCATGACGCGGGTCGAGGACGGCACGGCCGGGGGCGGCGGCGTGGCGCAGGCAGTGACACAGAACTTGGGCAGCTATAAATCGACCTGTTCCGGTAGGGGGTCCTGGATATCCGGAACAGGTTCGTCGATGGGTTCGATGGTCTCCAGCACCGCGAGTAGGCTCGGCGACGGCACGGGCTCGATGATCAAGCGATCACCCTCCTGGCGGATCAGCGCTTCCATACCACGCAGCCCGGAGTCTCGCGTTCGGACACTTTTGTTCATGGGAATCCCTAGCCCGTGCGCATGGTCCCCAGCGTCTCAGCCACCACCGCCCGCCAGTCGGCCTTGACGAGGTTACGTTCCGCGCGGCCAAACACCAGACCGACCTCGAAAAGACCCTTGCCGGGAGCGCCACGGTACTTGGCGCTGTAGCCGCGGGCCTGGATCTGGGCGAGGGCCGGGTTGGCGCCAACCTGGTCCGTGGGACCGGCCGGGAGGGCGTCACGCCGCAACTTGATCTCCATGACATAGGTGTAGCCGGCGATCCTGACGGTGAGATCCACCTGGCCGTGGTTGCTGATGTCCTCGGGGATGACCTGGGCATCGAGACT
>SACH01000400.1 GCA_009928645.1 Gammaproteobacteria bacterium
TCAAACACGGCGCTTATCCTCCACCAGGACCCACTGGTAGGCGGCGTCGATCAGCGCCAGCCAGTCACTACGGTCCGATGCCCTAGGGTGTGAGGCCGGAGCCGGAGCTCGGGCGTGAGCAACGGCCACCGGGGGGGCGTAGGGCGCGTCCAGCAGCAGGCGCCCCTGGGTCCGCCAGTCGAAGCCCTTGGGGTCCCATTCCGCCAGCCAGGCCAGCCAGCCATCGCCGACCAGGCCGGCACAGGCCTCGCGCCCCAGCCGGGCCATGGCGATACGGCGCAGCAGTTCCGAAAGCTCCACCGCAGTCTGCTTGGGGTCCTGGCTGGCCGCCCGCTGGCGCAGGTCGCGCAACTGGCGGCCGGCGTCCCAGCGCCAGTTACCGATGCGCAGCACCGGGATGGGCGGGATACGCAGCCGCAGGCTGGCCCGATAGCGCCAGGTCAGGTACAGCAGCAACAAGATCGCCGCCGCCACCAGCCACCAGCCCAGAGCCGGCGGCCACCAGGACACCGGGTCCAGACCGCGGATGTCCCGCAGTTGGGAGAGGACCTCGGGCGGGGCCGGGACCAGGGTGGGCGCGGTCGCCGCGGCAGGGGCCTGCTGGATTGCCGCGTCCAGCCCCGGCAGGCCCATGTCGTGGCCTGGCAACGGGCTACCCGGCGAGACGGGGGTAAAACTCCCGAGGGGGGCCAGTGGATGAGCCGCGGGGAGACTGGTGACTGGGATGTCGGTTGCCACGGCGCCGCCTCAGACCGCCCGAGCCCGGGCGCGCTGCTCCAGGTGATAGATAAGCGACAGGTGGATCTCCTCGTCGGTGCGCACCGGCAGCAGGGGTACACCGAGGCGGTAGGCCATGGCCCGCAGGATGGTGCGGCGCTCCTTCCAGGTCTCGAGATATTCCTGGCGCGCCTGGGGGTCGTCGGTGTCGATCTCGATCAGGGTGCCGTCGGTACCGGTGAAGGTGGTCACCCCCATGGCGGGGATCTCCCAGTCCGCCGGGTCGTCGACCGGGATCAGGGCGACGGCGTTGCGCTGGATGAGGGTGCCGAGGATCGGCTCCAACTCCAGGGGGTCACGATTGAGGTCGGCGATGATGAAGACCAGGGAGCCCGTCGGGATGCCGCTGGTGGCACGGCGCAGGGCCATGCCCAGGCAGTCGATGGAGGCCTCCCGCTCGGCGCCGGGGACGGTGAGGGCACGGAGCAGTTGCCAGAGGGCGCGCCGCCCGCGGGCGGGACGAAAATGCTGGAGCCCGGCGATGGGATCGCCGAACACCAGTCCACCCACCCGGTCGTTGAGCCGGCTCGCCGCCCAGCCGATGAGGGCCGCGGCGCGGGCCGCCTGCACCGACTTGAAGGTCCCGCGGGTGCCAAAGCTCATGTGCGGCCCCTTGTCCACGCACAGCATCACCGAGCGCTCCCGCTCCTCGCGGAAGACCTTGAGGTGCGGCTCATTGATGCGCGCCGTCACCTTCCAGTCCATGTAGCGGATGTCATCGCCCTCGGCATACTCCCGCACTTCCTCGAAATTGACCCCGGCGCCACGGAACACCGAGGCATAGAGCCCGGCGAAGGTCGAGTTGACCAGATGGCGCGACGGCAGGCCCAGAGTATGGGCCTGGTGGCGCAGTTCCAGCAGGTCGTCGAGGCGGGGGTAGAGACTCAAGGTCGGGCCAGGTCAGATCAGGGGATGGCGACCAGGTTGAGCAGGCGGTTGATGAAGTCGTCGGTGGTGATGCCCTCCGCCTCCGCCTCGAAGGTGAGCAGCAGGCGGTGGCGCAGGATCTCCGGGGCCACCGCCTGGATGTGGTGCGGGGCGACGAAGGAATCGCCATCCAGCCAGGCGCGGGCCCGGGCGCAGCGGGCCAGGGCGATACTGGCGCGGGGGGAGGCGCCGAAGCGGCACCAGCGGCCCAGATCCGGGTCATAGACCCGGGGATTGCGGGTCGCCTGCACTAGGTCGACGATGTAGGCGTTGAGCTTGGGGTCCAGATAGAGGCCGGCCACGTCCCGGCGCATGGCGAACAGCTCCGCCTGGGTCAGCTTCTTGGGCGGGGCCCGATGGGTGGTCTTCTGCTGGGCCAGGTCCAATTCAAGGATCTTCAGCTCCTCGTCGCGGCTCGGGTAATCGACCACCGCCTCCATCAGGAAGCGGTCGAGCTGGGCCTCGGGCAGGTGGTAGGTACCCTCCTGCTCCACCGGATTCTGGGTGGCGAGGACCATGAACAGCTTGGGCAGGGGGTAGGTGCGCTG
>SACH01000401.1 GCA_009928645.1 Gammaproteobacteria bacterium
GATGTAATCAGCGAAGGCCATAATGTAAAGTATAGACTACATGCTTGCGGTTGCAAGGGCCCTCGTCGAGTTACCTTCGGGGCTCGGCGACCGGCGGGGTGATCAGAAATTGAATCAGAAATTGAAGCGGCATGGCCGGGAGGCCGCGTATAGCCCACCCATTGGGGAGGCTATTCTGTTGGTCGGGTAGGGGTAGGGGTAAAACCAGCAATGATCACAGCTCAGAGCGATGAATCAATGATAAGCAGCACTGACAACTCACCCTTCGTCCCCATCCTCACCGTGATGGTGGACTACGGCAACGCGCCCTTTCTCTGGTTGGTCGACAGCCCCGATCAGGGCGTCATCGGCGGCAATTGCTACAATGGTATCTTCTGGGACGAGTCTTATCTGATGTCTGAAGGGCTCTGGCGAAAGTTCGCCGACTGGGCTATCGCGTTCGATCAGACGCGTTTTTACTCTGAGAGCTTCGATGACCGTGACTGGGATTGGCGCGCCTTCCATGCGCGCGGCCTGCAACTCGCGCAGTGGCTGAAGGAGGAAGTGGGTGAGGCTTACCGGGTGATCTACAAAAAACCCGGCGAGGACCCCAACCACCGCATCGACGAGCGGCGCGAAATCCGAATCGGTGGCACCCGGGTGCCGCTGCCCCCCTTAGGTGGACACATCCCCGAGCCGGTCCGCTTCTGCCAACATATTGTCTCCGGCGGGCAGACCGGGACAGATCGCGGTGCGCTCGATTTCGCCATCCGGTGCGGCTATACCCACGGTGGCTGGGCACCCCAGGGACGCGCAGCCGAGGACGGTACCATTCCCCTGAAGTACCAACTGGCCGAGCTGGTCGAGGGGAGCTACCGCCAGCGGACCAGGAAGAACGTGGAAGACAGCGATGGCACCCTGATCGTCAACGCCGGGGAGCTGGATGGGGGAACGCTCACGACCCTGGGCTTCGCCCGGCAGTTGGGTAAGCCACATTTCATCATCCAGGTTGATGCCGGCGTCATGACGGCAGTGACCGCCAGCGTCCTAGCATGGCTACGCGAGAACGCGATCCAGACCCTGAACGTGGCCGGGCCGCGAGAAAGCCAGCGCCCGGGAATCTATCACCAGACCCTGGCGCTGCTGGAGGCGCTCGATGCTGCGTATCGGGGGTGATTGTGGTGGTGATGGATCGGGGCCTACCAGGCGCCGCCTGGTGGCGCGCAGTCGCCAAGGCCCGGCTGCGCTGCAATGACCCCGCGTGCGGCCTTGCAGGCCCGAACCCGGATGCTCGGTTTGGGAGGTGGGTGTCTGAAAATTTTACAGACACCCATTGGAGAACGCTTCTAAACGCCCGCCGCCTCTGGGAGGTCTTTGGACAGCGGCGTGAAGAGGTTGTCGCGGTCATGCGTACCGTGGGTGCCGTGCCAGTCCCCCGAGCACCCCACCCTGGCCCTGCCCTGCCGGCGGTCCCGTGGTCATCATCGGTGCTGCCGATTGGCACCACAGAGCATACCCTAGCCGCCGCCTATCGAGCGATAGGCTAATCCTTGCCATGCAAGCCATGCCAGATAGGATAGGCCGATGGTGGGAATGGGGCACCGCGCCAGAGGCACCAGGAGGCCCGTGGCGCCATCGGCCAGGTTGACTATGAAAGAGATGGGGCGGGGCCTACCGTGGCCCCCTGGTGGCGCGTGCAGGGTCGGTTCTGGCCTGGTGGTTGGTCATCATCGACGCCAAGACGAAGCCGACGCGGCCTTGGCCATCCTGCGCGCCGAGATCCCCGACTATGACCGGCGCGTGGCGGGGGGCGAGGTGGCGCGAGTGGGGGTGGCTGCTGCGTCTCATGCCACACCCGGCAACCAGAATGCACGAAAGAACAAGGCAAACGCGGCTGACAATGTAAGCCGCAACTTGGGCCAACGCTACGGTAACTCCAAAACCTATCTCATCTCCCGCCTGAAGCGCGATGCTGCCGACCCTGCCTGTCCCGGGCGGACACAAGCCCGTCATTGGCTCAAGCGCCTGGAGGCAGCCGACATCTCGACACGCCAAGCCAGTTTGGCCATGGGCTACGTCAAGCCCATAGCCAGCATCCCGGTGGATACCTGGTCCAGCGCAAACTGGACAGGCCATTCCGGCGCAAACTGGACCCCATGCGTAGCATCCCGGTAGACACCCCTGAGGCCGTCATCCGCGCCCCGTTACGGGCCTGGCCCGTAACCGCCAGCAGCCGGTTCCACCCTGGTGGCGTTCCAAGCGCCACCCT
>SACH01000402.1 GCA_009928645.1 Gammaproteobacteria bacterium
CGGGACGCCAAGGGGGAGCAGTCCTACCCCTTTCTGCAACTCAACGGCCTGATCGAGGCCGGCTGGGTCTACACCAAACCCTATGAGGGCCCCAGTGAGGACGAGGGGATCATCTCCACCCTGGAGTTGGGGATGACCTTCCAGCCTCACCCCTGGGTCACCGTCCAGGCGAGCGGTCTCTATGAGGACAATGGCCGGGCGCCCCTGGAACTGGATGTGGCCCAACTGCGGGTCGGTCCCCCGGAGGGGACCTGGTTCGTCGACGGGGGTCAGTTCTATCTCCCCTTCGGCCGGTATGAGTCCAACATGGTCTCGGACCCGCTGACGCTGGCGTTGGGCGAGACCCGGGAGATCGCCGGGGCGGTGGGCTTTGCGCTCGACCCCTTCTTTGGCGCCGCCTATGCCTTCGAGGGGGAACAGCACGCAGCGGGCGGCCAGAGTAGCAACGAGTGGGGTCTGGAGGTGGGTTATGCCGCCCAGATCGGGGCCCATCCCTTGACCCTGACCCTGGGCTACCTCAGTGACCTGGGCGATGCTGACAGCCTGCGCGAGGTGGTGGAGGATGACGACCGGGTGGGTGGCCTGGCGGCAAGCCTGCTCTTCGAGGCCGGTCCCTGGACCCTGATCGGTGAATACGTCACCGCGACCGAGCGCTTCAACCTGGGCGCCGGTGAGGCCCTGGCGGAGCAGCAGCCCTCCGCCTGGATGCTGGAGGCGGGCTACGGTTTCGATCTATTCACCAAGCCCGCCCAGATTGCCCTAGGCTACCAGGGCAGCGCCGAGGCCCTGGCCCTGGAATTGCCCGTGGCCCGGGGGCTGGTGACCTTCAATCTGGAGATCTATGCCTACACCACGTTGCAACTCGAATACGTCCATGATCAGGACTACGGCGAAGACGAGGGGGGCACCGGCAACAGCGGCCACGGGTTTACCGCTCAGGTAGCGATCGCGTTTTGAACCGCTTCTAGACAACGAGGCCTCTCGTCGCAGGTGATGTCGCGCTGGCGAGAGAGCCCAAAGGCGGTGAACATCGCGTCCAAGCCAGGATAGCCTGGGGCGGGATCAGGGTGAGTGGCGGTGGCACATCTCTGGCTGACTATTCTGGTGAAGCTGGCACGGGACTCACCGCCATGCCCGGAGCCGGTTCCTGCTTTGCGCCCAAGCGGCTGGCAAGACGCTGGGCATTACGGGTCCGCGCGGCGAGCCCGAAATATCGACCGTAGTAGGTCGTCCTTGGCCCGTAACCACTGGTCTCCTTAGCGTGAAAGTCACGGGATAATCTTTCATTATCAGGGGGGTGGCGCGCCGCCTCATGATAGTTAGTCACGCTAGCTGGGGCCTTCACGGCCTCGGCGGCACGGGCCGCGCTCATGACCAGGCTCAGTGGCAGGAGGAGGGTCATCAGGGCGACCAGAACCTTGTGGGGGGAGGTCCTGTCGGCCGAGATCCTGCGTGCTGAGGTCCTGAGGGGCGATGTCCCAACGGATGAGGCCTTGGTGGGTGAGGTCTTGACCGGTGGTGTCGTGTTGGCTGATGTCTTGTTGGGTGATGCAAGCATGCCGGACATGGTGACTTCTCCCCAGTGTATTGATGAGAAGTCATTCTGGCAGCCCAACCTTAACGGCTGCTTAAGGCACCGTAACCACCCTCTGGCCTCTGCCAGACCCGTCGCCTCCGGCGATTAGCCGTTGGCCGGCCTTGATCATTCAACCGCCCAACACCTCGACGAACTAGTGGATATTTGCCCTTTAAGTCTCTGATCTGTCCTGTTTCCACCCCCTCGGTTAGCCCTTAGGGTGGGCGGAGTATGACCAAGGCCCGCTGGCGGATCAGCCCAGCGACGCGCTGGCCGGTCTCTCAAGGGCGAGAAGCCAGAGTTCGCCCTCCCTGCCGCCCACGGCGATTTCCTGACCGCTGAGGGGGGTCACGAAGGGTTGGACCGGGGCCAGAGGGTATCGGGCGATCTCCTCCCCCGTACCCTGGTCCAAGACGTGAAGGACATGGTTCAGATCAAGGGCAAACAGCCGCCCATCCTGGCTGGCCAGTTCCGCCATCAGCGGTGCCCATTCCTGGGCTTCACCACGATAAGCGGTAGTGCGGTGGCGCCAGCGCACCTCGCCGGAGTGAATATCCAGGGCGTAGATCCAGCCCGTCGGAGACCAGAGGAAGGCGCGGTCGCCACTCAGGTGATGGGAATTGATGAAATTCCCGGCGCTGAAGGTCCAGCGCAACTCGCCGTTGTTCA
>SACH01000403.1 GCA_009928645.1 Gammaproteobacteria bacterium
GCCAGGTCCTGCGCTTCTTCAAACATTGCTTTCTCAAACCAGCCTCGCCAGGGCTCTACGAACGCGAGCTAGGGCCAATGTTGAAGGCTTACCTATGACATTAACCGGACACCGTTGCCATGAGGATAGTCGGGATCAGCCGGGCGACATGAATTATGCTCCCCCCGCGGCGGGTGAAGGGTTTCACCCCCTCCCGCCGCAACGCGCACTGTAGGTCACCTTTTCCTCACCCAATCCGAGTACAGCCCATGACCGCCCCCATCAGCGAGATCTGGACCCTGATCCTGGCCGTGCTGGCCATTCGGCTCGGCATCCTGATCCATCGCCTGCTGCCAAGACTGGGGGCGTGGAATATCCCCCCCGCCATCACCGGGGGCCTCCTGCTCGCGCTGGTCGTGACCCTGGTTCGCGGCGCCTACGGGATCGAGTTCGCGTTCGCCGACGGTATACGCCAGACCCTGTTGCTGGTGTTTTTCGTCGGCGTGGGGCTCTCGGCCAAGTTCATGGCCCTCTTTCGCGGCGGCGTGGGCGTGGCGGTGGTCTGCCTGGCGATCCTGATCGCCATCAGCCTGCAGAATCTGGCGGGGGTGGCGATCGCCAGCGGCTTTGGGTTCAACCCGGCCCTGGGTCTCTTCATGGGCAGCATCCCCTTTCTCGGTGGCCATGGGACCGCCGCGGCCTGGGCCCAGGCCGCGGCGGCCCAGGATCTGACCGGCGCCCTGGAGGTGGGCATGGCCGCCGCCACCCTGGGCCTGATCGCGGGGGGGCTGGTCGCGGGCCCCATTGCCTCGCGGCTGATCCATCGGCAGTTTCAGGGTGGGCAAACCGCTTCTCAGCCGTCTCGGGAGCACGCCACCGCCTCAGGCCAGGCGCCCACCCACCTCACCAGCGCTGAGCTTCTCAACTCGGATCGCTGGCTGGTGATTACCCTGGTGATTGCCCTGTGCCTGGCCTTGGGGGAACTGCTGCGGCAATGGGCGGCTCAGCATGGGTTGGTGGTGCCCGGCTTCCTGGCGGTGATGCTGGTGGCGGTGATCCTCACGAACGCGGCCGACCTGCTCGGACACCCGGTGGACACGACGGTCGCGGAACTGACCGGCACCGTGGCCCTGCGCCTTTTCCTCGCCATCAGCATGATGGGGCTCAAGCTCTGGGAACTGGATGCCTTCATCTTCCCCCTGTTGACCAGCCTGGCCGTCCAGATCCTCGTCGTCAGCGCGGTGGCGTTACTCCTGGTCTATCCCCTGCTCGGTCGGGGCTACGAAGGCGCGGTGGCCGCCGGCGGCTTCATCGGCTTCGCCATGGGGGCGATGCCCGTGGGCCTGGGGGTCATGAGGCGTATGGCCGACCGCCATGGCCCGGCACCCAGGGCGATGCTGGCGATCACCCTGGCCGCCGCCCTCTTCGCCGATACCGCCAATGCCCTGCTGGTGAACCTGGGCTTTGCCTGGCTGGGGTGAAGGGTGTCGCGTGAGAGGACGCCACTCCGCCCACTGTCTGGTAACCACTTTTCGGTAACGAAGGTGAGGCGCGCGTGTCTCGCATTAACGCTAAACTTTCGTCGTTGCCTTCCCCCGTCCCTCACGCTGCCCTGCCTCAGTTACGGAGAGATGTCATGCGTACGTTGCTGTCCGCCCTCTTGGCTTGCTGTTCCCTGTCCCCCGCCCTGGCGTTGGGCGCAACCACGACGGGACTCATGGCCGGAACAACGGCCGGACCCATAACCGGGCAACGCCTCCGCCTTCACCGCGGTCGCGTCGCCGCGCCCGAACTGGTCGAGCATCATCTTGCGGAACTCCACGGTGCCGCGGAAGACGTAGGCCCCGGCGCCGTTGACGAAGACCGGCGCGACGACGAGCAGCAGGAAGAACGCCATGACGGCCACGGCCGCGCAGGCGGCGGCGGTGAAGAGGCGGTCGATGCGGCGTCGGGCGGTGTTGCGCTTCATCTCACTCCCCTCTCAGCCGGCGCTTTTGCGCGGCGACGATCCGTTCGGCGACGAGGCTCGAGGCGAAGCCGAAGAGCAGCAGGCAGAGACCCATCGCGAAGAGCACGTGGTAGTGCGACGAGCCGGTCGTCTGGTCCGCCTCGCCCATGTCGCCGGCGATCGTCGCGGTGAGCGTCCGCACCGGCTGCGTGATGTCCCAGAACGGCTCGGGGATCTGCGCGGCGTTGCCGGAGGCCATCCACACGACCATCGTCTCGCCGAGCGCGCGCATCGTGCCGAGCAGGAT
>SACH01000404.1 GCA_009928645.1 Gammaproteobacteria bacterium
GATATGGGTAAAAGCGAGCGCCGTGAGCTGGAAAGCCGGTTATTGATCCTCCTGGCCCATCTGCTGAAATGGCAATATCAGCACCCGCTCCTCTCCGAACGCTGGGGTGAATTTGATGGCCGTAGTTGGCGCGGGACCATCGTCGAGCAGCGCAAACAGCTCGCCTTGCTGATGCGCCAGGCCCCCGGGCTGAAATCCCTCTTCAGCGAATCGATCCTCAGGATTTACCCCGATGCGGTGGACCTGGCTAGCAAGGAAACGGATCTGCCGCCAGAGACCTTCCCCCGCGCTTGTCCTTATGGGGTAACCCAGCTTCTCGATGACCAATTTTACCCAGGCACTGTCGCGGGAAAGACTGGCACATGATGCTGGCGGGGTTCCCTCCCGTGACCCGCGCCCGTCCGCCCCTGGTCATTCTGCTGCTGTCGGTCTTCGGCTTCAGCACCCTCTACGCCCCCCAGCCCCTGCTGCCGGTGCTGGCGGCGGACTTCGGCCGGGCGCCGACCGAGGCCTCCCTGCTCATCACCCTGGCCATGCTGCCCCTGGCCGTGGCACCACTCATCTATGGTTATCTGCTGGTGTCGGTGCCGGCGCGGCCCATGCTGGCGGGTTCCGCCCTGCTGTTGGGCCTGTGTCAGATCGGTCTGGCCCTGGCGGACGCCTGGTGGCTGATGCTGACCCTGCGCCTGCTGATCGGGCTCTGCCTGCCCGCCCTCTTCACTGCCCTCATGACCTTCGTCGCCGCGACGGCGGCCCCCGAGCGGTTGCGCCAGGCCCTGGCCTGGTACATCGCCTCCACCATCCTCGGCGGTTTCGCCGGCCGGGCCCTGAGCGGCCTGGTGGCGTCGCTGTGGGATTGGCGCCTGGCGCTGGGGATCTGGGCCCCGGCGCTCCTGGCCATGGGGTTCTGGGCCCTACGCCTGCCCGGCAATCAGGAAAGCCGCTTTGGGGTCGTGACGCCCCGCATTTTCCTCGCGGTCATGGAGCGCCCCGGGGCGCCGCAGGCCTATCTTGCCGTCTTCTGCATCTTCTTTGTCTTCGCCTCGGTCCTCAACGTCCTGCCCTTCCATCTGGCACAGCGGGACCCGGGCACCGGCAGCGCGGGCATCGGCTTCGCCTACCTGGGCTACCTGTCGGGGATGCTGGTCTCCCTGAACACCGAGCGTATCCGCCATTGGTTCTACGCCGAAGGCCCCCTCTATGGCCTGGGTCTGGGACTCTATGCCCTGGGGATCGGCCTCTTCGCCCTCCCGGGCATGGGGGGGACCTACCTGGCCATGTTCGCCTTCTGCGGGGGCATGTTCCTCATCCATACCCGCCTCTCGGGCCAGGTCAACCAGATGGGCGGCCCTTACCGGGGGGTGGTGAATGGTCTCTATATCGCCTCCTATTACCTTGGCGGCAGCCTGGGGTCCTGGCTGGCGGTAGCCCTCTACCGCGCCCTGGGTTGGGAGCCCTTCCTGGTGGCGGTGATCCTGGTCCTGGCGCTGGCCGGCCTTGGGTTGCGCGGCATGCTGCGGTTAGAGGCGGGGTGAGGCTAGCGGCAGGGTGTGGGTTGGACTGGATGGAATCGCGCAGCCCCCTCTCCCCAACCCTCCCCCGCCAGGGGCGAGGGAGTAAGAGAATTGGCGGATCGTGCCGCCAAAGCCTTCCTGAGGCGCGGGGGGATTGAACAAAGACGAGTGGATCATGCCTGCTACCCCCACGACTGCCCGTACAGGCTGAACACGCACCCGGAAAATGGCAAAAGTTGCCTGGCGCATGCACCAGGATAAAAGCAAAAATTGCCTGGCGAGGATATGATTGTCGACACAGGGGGTTGACAGTGCCGATATTTGGGGTATTTTAGCCGCCCATCGCCTGAGATTGTCGACAATCCGGGGTGGCCAGCGGTTCGGTGACGCCTGGGATCCATAACAACGCACAACATCCATTACGAGGAGAGACGGTCATGAGCTACGACGAGGTTTACCAGCGGTCCCTGTCCGACCCCGAGGGTTTCTGGGGCGAGGCCGCCCGGGCGATCCACTGGGACAAGCCCTGGGACAAGGTCCTGGACGACTCCCGCCCCCCCTTCTACCGCTGGTTTGCCGGCGGCATGATGAATACCTGTTACAACGCCGTCGACCGCCACGTCGAGGCCGGCCGCGGCGACCAGATCGCCATCATCCATGACAGCCCGGTCACCCAGTCCCAGCGCAAGATCAGCTACGCCGAGCTTCAGGACCTGGTG
>SACH01000405.1 GCA_009928645.1 Gammaproteobacteria bacterium
TGGCGCTCCCTAGGGGATTCGAACCCCTGTTACCGGCGTGAGAGGCCAGCGTCCTAACCGCTAGACGAAGGGAGCGAGAAGAAATAGCGGAGAGGGCGTATTATACGCAGCGCCCGGCGCTTCTCAAGCCAGCGCATGAAATTTATCGCCTGGGCCCGCCCCGCCGCGGGTCCAGGGGGCAAGGACCCTTCGTTATTGATTCTCGGGTTCGGGGAGAAACGCCTCCGGAACCCGTTTCCGCCAGGAAAAGACACCAGCTTGTATCCAGATTTCCCTTCCTGCCGCATCGTGCCGCGCGATCAGCATGTCATCTCGCGTGCCAACATCAGCGAGAACGCCCTCAAAGTCCTCTACCGCCTCAAACAGGAGGGCTTTCAAGCCCTGTTGGTGGGCGGTGGGGTGCGCGATCTGCTCCTGGGGCGGGAGCCCAAGGACTTTGACGTGGCTACCGACGCCCGTCCCGAGCAGGTGCGCCGTATCTTCCGTAACTGTCGCCTGATCGGTCGCCGCTTCCGTCTGGCCCATGTCCATTTCGGCCCCGAGATCATCGAGGTGGCGACCTTCCGCGGTGGTGGCGCCGGTCTTGATGATGACGAGGAACTGGGTGACCGGCACCTCGAAAACGGCATGATCGTCCGCGATAATCTCTATGGCAGCCGGGAGGAGGACGCCCTGCGGCGGGACTTCACCGTCAATGCCCTCTATTACAACATCGCCGACTTTTCCGTCATCGACTATGCCGGTGGCCTGGAGGATCTCCAGGCGGGCCGCCTGCGTCTGATCGGCGATGATCCGGAACTCCGCTACCGGGAGGACCCGGTGCGCATGCTGCGCGCGGTGCGCTTTGCCGCCAAGCTCGGCTTCAACATCGACCCGGCCTGTGAAAGGCCCCTGCGGGAACAGGGCCGGCTGCTGGCCGGGGTGCCACCGGCACGCCTCTTCGAGGAAGTCCTCAAGCTGCTGCACTCCGGCACCGGGCTGGCGGCCTTCGAGAAGCTGCGCCATTATGGCCTCTTCGGTCAGCTTTTTCCGGCGACGGAGGAGTGTCTGGCCCACGAGGACCACGATTTCCCCATCACCTTCGTCAGCCGGGGCCTGGCCAATACCGATCAGCGCATCCAGGAGGACAAGCCGGTGGCCCCGGCCTTCCTCTTCGCCCTGTTGCTGTGGGAGCCGGTGCGCCGGCGCTACTTCACCCTCCTCGACCGGGGTCAGGACCCCTATGAGGCCATGATTCGTGCGGGCGAGGATGTGCTGGCGGCCCAATTGGCCCGGGTCAGCATCCCCAAGCGCTTTAGCCTGCCCATGCGCGAGGTTTGGGAATTGCAGCCCCGCTTCGAGCAACTGGATGGCAAGCGCCCCCAACGATTGGCGGCCCATCCCCGGTTTCGCGCCGCCTACGATTTTCTGCTCCTGCGGGCCGAGAGTGGCGAGGCCGATCTGGCCCTGGCGGACTGGTGGACGCGGTTTCAGGGGGAGTCGACGCCAGAGCGTGAGGGGATGAGCGGACCGGCCCGTAAACGTCGCCGGCGCCGCCGTCCGACGGCCGGCGACGGGGTGGGCGAGGCTGGGGCGCCCACGGGGGCCGGCGGTGGAGTCGGGGATGGCGGTTGAGGACGCCCAGGTCCTGGCCTATATCGGTCTTGGCGCCAACCTCACCAATCCCGAGGACCAGGTCCGGCGGGCCCTCGCCGAACTGGACCAGTTACCGGCGAGCCACCTCCGCCAGGCCTCGCCCCTCTACCTGACCGCGCCCTTGGGCCCGGTGGCGCAACCGGACTACATCAACGCCGTCGCCGCGCTGGAAACCCGGCTGGCCCCCGACGCCCTCTTGGCGGCCCTCCAGGCCATCGAGGACCGCCACGACCGCGACCGGACGGGGGTGCGCTGGGGGCCACGGACCCTGGATCTGGACCTCCTCCTATACGGCCAGGCCGTCGTCGACGCCCCAGGGTTGCGGGTGCCGCACCCGGAGCTGGCCCGGCGCGCCTTCGTCCTGGTGCCCCTGGCCGACCTGGCGCCGGTGGATCTGGTCATCCCCGGGATGGGATGCCTGGGTGAACTCCTGGCCGCGTGTCCCCGGGAGGGCCTGCGACCCCTGCGGACGCCCGATCCCCCGCTCCCAGCACAACGATCCCCATCACAGTGATCCCATCACAGTGATCCCTTCACGATGATCCTATCCGCTATTTCGGCAAACACGCGACCGCTGGAGGCGTCCGGTCCCCTGG
>SACH01000406.1 GCA_009928645.1 Gammaproteobacteria bacterium
AGCTCAGCCAACCGGGCCTCCTCAGCACGCCTGGCCTCATCCGCTTGCCGCACCTCTTCCGCTTGCCGCGCCAGCTCGGCCAACCGGGCCTCCTCAGCACGCCTGGCCTCCTCCGCTTGCCGCGCCTCTTCCGCTTTCCTCGCCAGCTCGGCCAAGCGGGCCTCCTCAGCGCGCTTGGCTTCATCCGCTTGCCGCACCTCTTCCGCTTGTCGCGCCAGCTCGGCCAACCGGGCCTCCTCAGCACGCCTGGCCTCCTCCGCTTGCCGCGCCTCCTCCGCTTTCCTTACTAGCTCAGCCAACCGGGCCTCCTCAGTACGCCTGGCCTCATCCGCTTGCCGCGCTTCTTCCGCATGCCGCGCCAACTCGGTCACATCTACCCGTGGGACCAAGGGCGACGCCACGGGCTGGCTTGGCCCCCGTAATTCACCGCCGGGCGGCACCACTGCCATGGCCATCTCAAAGCCTGACGACCGCAAAGAGGGAAGCGATCCCGTCAGCACCCAGCCACCACCGCCCAACGCCAGTAACACCAGTGCCACGGGCGCAAAGCGCCGGACGGGGCGCCAGCCACTCCCCGTCTTCGCGGCCCGCGGCGGAGGGCCCGGGTGCCGCGCCGTAATGAAGGTCAGGGCTTGGGCAGGTAAGGGGGTAAGAAAAGCCCGCAGGGCCTCACCACCCTCATCGGGTATCCAGGGCTTGTTTTGCTCCACCTCCAGCGCGGGTTCCACCCCCACGCCCTTGCGGCGCAAAGCCTGATAGACCTGATTCAGCCGTGCCGCCTGTTCCTCATCCAGTTCAGTCAGGCGGGCCTGACGGTCAGGATGAAACAGCCGGATCAGCAGTTGGTAATGCTCATGGAGCCTCGCCAGGGATGCTTCCGACTCGCAGCCAAACATTCGCCAGGGCCCAGCCCCCGGCACCAGGAGCACCTGGCGGACAAAAAACCGCGCGGCATCCAGAACCTCCCGCGGCGCAACCCCCAGTGACGATGCCGTATCCTCCAGGTGACGCGGCGTCAGCGCCCGGCCGAAGGCGGGGATCAAGCGAGAAAAGCCCGCCGGCAGAGATCGGCGCGGATCCCTGAATTGCGGATAGCGCAAAGGTTGCCGGTAATAGCCCAGGGCGACATCGATCAGGCGCAGGCCCAAACCGGGCGCTTGCTTCCAACCGCCGGGCTCGTCCCCGCCCTCAGGCATGCGCGCCCCATCCGAACCAGCGGCCTAACCTCCCGAACAGCCCCTCCGGGTCCCGCTCCCCCACCTCCCCGTCGTCCGGGACCGATTCACCGGCATCGCCCAGGGCCGGTGGTGGCCTCACGCTCAGCGGGTCCTGGTTGTCCAGAATCGCCTGGGGGCGCTGCACGACCAGACGCTCCGCCTCCGCCGACCCCACCCAGCGCTCCGCCGCCCGCCGGCCCTCCCCCAGCCGAGGCGGGCGATGGCGCTCATCATGGGCATCGGTGGCCAGGATATGGACCAGACCGTCCGCCAGGAAGCGCTCAGCCCACCCCCGGGCCCGGCTACCAAAACGTCCCGTGATGGCATCCGCGGTGATCTGGATCCAGGCCCCATCCACCGCCGCATCCACGAACCATTCATAGTGCGCCTCATCCAGCCAGCTCAGCCGCTCCGGATGGGTGATGACCGGCACATAGCCCGCCGCCAGGCAATCGAAAACCAGACGCGTAAAGGCTTGCGGGACACTGTGGTGCGGCGGCTCGAACAGGAAATAGCGCGAATCGTTCAGACAGGCCAGCCGGCCGGCCCGCAGACCCGGCACCAGATCGGGGACGATCTGAATGTCCGCGCCATGGGTCAAGGTCAGCGGAATATCCGCCTCGTGCAGCAAGGCCCGCAGCCGCGCCACCCCATCCAGAATGCCAGGCCGGTCATTTTCGTAAAGGCCCGGGTAGATATGGGGCGTGCAAGCCGTGGTCCTGATGCCCTCGGCGACCGCCAGGCGTGCCATAGCCAATGCCTGGGCCGGCGAGTGAGCCCCATCGTCAATGTTAGGCAACAGATGGCAATGGAGATCGATCATCGCGATAAAGCCGTCGACAAGGGACCTAGGACGACCCTGAGCCGCCGCGGACTAAACTCAAGGGTCCACGACATCAAAGGGGTTGCGTGGGCGCTGCTTCCCGCCCGGAATGCTAGCGGCATGCTGCGCTCCGGTTTCAACCGCTGGCAGCGGCTCCCCGGCACCAGGCGCGAATTCACCCCCTTGTCCA
>SACH01000407.1 GCA_009928645.1 Gammaproteobacteria bacterium
CACATCGATATCACCGCGCAGAAGGAGGCGGAGCGGGAGATTCAAGCCCTCAACGCCGGGCTGGAGGCCCGGATCAAGGCCCGCACCGCCGAGCTGGAGGCGGAGATCGCCGAGCGTCGGCGCCTGGAAGAGGAGCTGCGACTCTTTCAGGCGATCATCGAGGCCGCCGACGAGGCCATCGCCATCAGCCGGCCCGACGGCCAGCTCCACTACATCAACCCGGCCCACGAACAGCTCTTCGGCTTCAGCCTCGCCGAGGCGCGGGCGCGCAACTATCGTGACTATTACCCGCCCGCATCCCTTGCCATCCTGGAAGGGGAGGTGGTGCCGCGGCTGGCGCGGGGAGAAAGCTGGGAAGGGGAGCTGGAGGTCCAGGATCGCGGGGGCCGGCGCTTCCCCCTGTGGCAGCGCGCGGGCGCGCTGTGTCGGGCCGATGGCGCCCTGGCCTTCGGCTTTGGCTTCATGCATGACATCAGCGCCCGCAAGGCGGCCGAGACGGCCTTGGCGCGCCAGGAGGCGGAGCTCAGGAAATTGCTCGCGGGCTTGCCGATCGGCGTGGCCATCGTCGGCTTGCCAGACGATGGGAAGATCCAATACCTCAACGATCAATTCACCGCCACCTTTGGCTATACCCTGGAGGATGTGCCGACGGTGGAGGCTTGGTTCGTCAAGGCCTATCCCGATGGGGCCTACCGCCAACGGGTGCGGCGCCTCTGGGATGAGGCCCTGCGTCGTGCAGGCGAACGACAGGGCCTGGTGGAAACCCACGAATATCGCATCCGCTGCAAGGATGGCGGGAGCCGCGACACCCTGATCAGCGCCGTGGTGCTGGAGGGGCGCCTCATAGCTACCTGCGTGGATCTGAGCGCTTATCATCGATTGAAGAAACTGGCGCAGCTCAGCGAGGCGCGTTATCGGTTGATCGCCGAGCATTCCCGGGACAACATCTGGACCATGAACCTGGCGGGCGAATTCACCTACCTGAGTCCTTCCCTGGAGTCGATGCTGGGCTATACCCCCGAGGAATACCAGTTACTGCCTCCCAGTAAAGCATTCACCCCTGAATCTTATGCCCGAGTCCAGGAAGGTTTGGCGGAGGCGCGCGCCCGGGTGGCGGCGGGGCTACCCTGTGAGTTCGAGGCCGAGCTGGAGCATCTCACCAAAGTTGGGTCACGCTACTGGTCCCATGAGGTTGCCGTCGCGATGTATGACCACGATGGTCAATTCATCGAGTTCATGGGCATCTCCCGCGACATCACCCAGCGCAAGTTGCAAGAAGAGGCGCTGCGGCAAGCCCGTGAGGCTGCCGAGGCCGCCAATGCCGCCAAGAGTCGCTTCCTGGCCACCATCACCCACGAACTGCGAACCCCCCTGCATGCCATCATCGGCTTTACCCAGGTCCTGGCGGAGCGGGAGGATGAGGCATCTTCGGCTCCCGGAGCTGGCGGGTCCCGGACGGAACGGCGGGGCCTGCGCCGCCGGGATCTGCTGGCGGGCATCGACCGCAACGGTCGCCACCTCTTGGCCCTGGTCAACGACCTGCTGGATCTGAGCCGTCTGGAGAGCGGGCACCTCAAACTCCGTGCCCGCCCCACGGCCCTGCGCTCGTTGTTGGAAGAATGCCTGGCGGATTTCTCGGCCCTGGCGGCGCACCAGGGTCTGGAGCTTTACCTCAAATTCCACCCCGGGCTACCGGTCCATGTCCTCATCGACCCGCAGCGCCTGCGACAAATCCTCGTCAATCTGCTCGGCAATGCGCTCAAGTACACCGCCCGAGGCGAGATCACCCTGACAGCGGGGGCCGTCCCCAGCACCACCCTGCCCGGCAGGTTGGCCCTCAGCTTCAGCGTGGCGGACACGGGGTCGGGCATCGCTCCGGCGGACCAGGACCTCATCTTCAATCCCTTTGGTCAGGAGAACGGTGGTCTGACCGCCGGCAAGCCCAAGGGCCACGGCCTGGGCTTGGCCATCTGTCGCCAACTGGCCGCGCTGATGGGGGGTGAAATCCGCCTGGACAGTGTGCCTGGCCAGGGCAGTCGCTTCACCCTCTGGCTCCCCGCCGTATCCCTGACCAACGCGGGCCAGGGTCAGGCCGATGAGGCGGCAGATGGCATCGCGGCCCGGGCCGAGCCCAGCGGTGAGCTTGCGGCTCCCGTCTCCCCGGGAACGCCTCCGGTCCGATCGCCCGCGTCTGGGTCCCCCACCCCAGCCCAGGCCCCAGTCCCACCC
>SACH01000083.1 GCA_009928645.1 Gammaproteobacteria bacterium
GTATTAACCTGACTATCTCCTTGATGATCCGAAAGCCTTTTATGGAGAAACGCCTTCAGATCATCAACCGTGGGATACTGGGCAAGCCAACTTGTACAATCAACCGCCCTGGGAAGAGGAATATCATAGTAAAATCGACAAGCCCTGACCAAGAGACCCTTACCTGCTTCACGCAAGGCCTTGGCTGTAATGCTCTTTTCATCTCCCTTATGCTCTGCCTTGTGCTCATCCAAGGCCTTTCTGGCCGATCCGAACATGGAACTGGTGGTGATTTCAACGTTGTCGCTGGATCACACCCGTCATGCCGTGCAGGCGCTGGAACAAGACGAACAGCTTACCCGCATAGGCGGGGTCGAAGCCGACGCCGTTGTCTTGAACGCTGAACTGGACCCAATCGTCCAGGCGCTCGGCGGTGACCCTGATCCGGCCGGGGTGGCGGTCACGACAGAACTTGATGGCGTTGCCGAGCAGGTTGGACCAAATCTGGCGCAGGGCACGGGGATCGCCCCAGACCGCCGGCAGGTCGTCCCCGAGTTCCAGGCGAACCTCGTGATCGGCGCGCTGCTCGTCCAGGCTGGCCCACACCTCCTGGACCAGGGCCTGGGTGTCCACCGTCTGCCAGTCCAGCTCCAACCGCCCGGCGCGGGAAAAGGCGAGGATGTCGTCGATCAGCCGGCCCATCTTGCGGGCATTGTCCTGGACCACGCCGAACATGCGCCGTCCCTCGGCGTCGAGCTGACCGGCGTGGTCCTCCAGCAGCATCGCGATGAAGCCGTCGATGGCGCGCAGGGGCGCGCGCAGGTCATGAGAGACCGAGTAGCTGAAGCCCTCCAGATCGGCGTTGGCCTGGCGGATGGCGTCCAGGGTCCGTTTCTGCTCGGTGATGTCCTGGAAGGCCCCATTCAGGCGCACGACCTTGTCCTGACGACAGACCGGCCGGCCCAGGGCGCGCACCCAGAGGTGACGGCCCTTGGCGGTGATGAAGGGCAGTTCCAGGTCCCAGGGCGTGCCGTCGCGCGCGGCCCCCTCCACCGCGGCCTGAATCAGCGGCCGCCCCTCCGGGGCATAGAAATCAAGGGCCCGCTCCAGCTCCGGGCTGGAGGCGGGGTCCAACTCGTGCAGGCGGAAGACCTCCCGGGTCCAGGTGAGCCTGCCCGTTTCCAGGTCCAGCTCCCAGCCGCCGACATGGGCCATCTCGGCCATCTGGCCGAGGATCTCCTCCTGCCGGGTGGCCAGTTGCTCCACGTACCCCCGCAACTGGCCGACCATGGTGTTGATGGCGTCGTTGAGGGCGCCAATCTCGCTGACCGAGGAACGTACCTGAAACCCTGCCGCCTTTCCATCCGCCACGGCACGCGCGGCGTGGCTGAGCTGGCGCAGGGGCGTGGCGATGGTATGGCCCTGGTAACGGGCGAAGGCCAGGGCCACGAGGAGGGCGATGGCGATGAAGGCATAGAAAGTGCGCTGGACGGTGTCGATCCGGGCGGTGGCCTGGGCGGTCACCTGATCCTGGTTGATCTCGTGGTAACGGCTCAGATCCTCGAGCAGGGCCTCCACCCGGTCGAACTGCTGCAGCAACTGGAACCTGGCCAGGGGCTCGTCCGCGCGGGCGCCGCCTTCCCGCGCCCGCAGCCAGGCGGTATAGAGGTCCGGTAAGCGGCTGCCGGCCAGCCGGTAAGCGGTGAGGATGTCCAGTCCCTGATCACTGCCCTCGAGCGCAGGCTCATGAATGCTGGGGGACATCAAAGCCTCCAGGGCGGTGATCAGTTGCTCGGTCCGCTGCTCGCTAGCGGCGAGGCCGTCGAGAATCAGGGCGGTTTGCCCTGGCTGGTGTTGTAGCGCCGTCGCCAGGCGCTGCAACGACAGAAAACGCAGTTCGCGGGCCAGGCGCACGGCCTGCTGGTGCAGAGACACATGCTGGCTCAGTTCGCTTTGCAGGGTGCGTAACTGCCATTCGAACAACAGCAGGCCCACCAGGAGGACCAGGCTGAACAGCAGCCAGGAGGCGATGATCTTGGTGTTGAGGCGCATGGTAGGGGACGTTGGAGCGGCTCGGGTGGTACGGTCGCGGCTCAGAGGTCCTGGCGCAACGTGACGGCCTGAGGGCGAACCCCGCGCAACAATTCGGCGGCGAGGAAGGGACGCAGATCGCCGGGAACCGGGGCCGTCTCCGCCTGGCCCGGTAGGCTGGCATACCAGGCCAACTCGCCGTTGAGGGTGGTCAACAACAGGTTGTCCAGGCGAACCTGAGGTTGCAGCATCCGCCAGGTCTCACGCACGTCCTCGGCCGGCAGCCCGTCCAGGGTCGCGGTCACGTGTTGCCGGGCACGCTCGGGGTCGCGGGTGGCCAGGTCCTCCGCCCGGACCAGGGCACGCAGCAGCCGTTTCAGGGCTTCCGGACGGGTCCGCAGCACGGACTCGGTGGTGCTGAGGGTCGCGGTTTCCATGTACAGCGGGCTGGTAAACGGCGCGACGGCCGCGGCCCCCAACTGGTTCTCGACGTGCTGGGTGTGCGGGGACCAGATGGCCGCGGCATCCACCTCCCCGCGAATCAGTGCCTCGGCGGCTGCGGCGGGGCTCTGCGGAACCAGCTCGACTTCGGTTGGCGCGACGCCGGCGTTGGTCAACACCAGGGACAGCGCATAGTCGGCCGAGGAATTCGGCACGGTGGCGATGCGCTTGCCCCGCAACTGGTCCGGCGCGGTGATACCTCGATCGCGGCGGGCGATGACGGCGTTGTAGCCCTGCATGACCGACAAGGTGGACAGCACGCGGATGGGCCGACCCTGCTGGAGATTGATCACCACCGGGATGTCGAAGGGCGTGGCGACATCGGCCTGGCCGGCCACCACGGCAGCCAGGGCGTCACGGCCGCTGTCATGGTGCTGGAAGCTTACCTCCAGGCCCTCGTCGCGAAAAAAGCCTTCGCGCTCGGCAATGTAGAGCAGGCCGAAGGCGGGCTGCCGTCCCTCGGCCAGGACCAGCCTTTCCGGGGCCGACACCGATTGGTCGCAGCCTGGCAGGAGCAGCAGGAGCGCCAGGCCGAGGCCGGCCGCGGCCCCGATCCGGGTCAAGGTCAGCAGAGGTAGGGCGAGGGCGAAGGTGGTCATGGGTGTCGGTACTAATGTCGAGTCGGCATGGACGTCGGAGGTTCAGTCGGTGGTCAGATCGCCGTCAGCGAAACGCCGGGCGATCCGCGCGAACTGCGCGAAATCCTGGTCGAAGGCGGCCACCACCGCCGGGTCGAAGTGCGTGCCACCGCCGGCGAGGATGATCCCTCTGGCATCGTCCAAGGACAGGGGCGGCTTGTAGACGCGCCGCGAGATCAGGGCATCGAAGACATCGGCCAGGGCCATCAGCCGGGCGGACACCGGGATGGCGTCGCCCGCCAGGCCATCCGGATAGCCGGAGCCATCCCATTTCTCGTGGTGCCAGTGGGCGATCTCCTTGGCCAGGCCAAGAAAGGGCAGAGGTTGGTCGACATCCGCCTCGGCCTTCTCGATGGCGTCCGAGCCAAGCTTGGCGTGGGTTTTCATGATGACGCATTCGTCAGCCTCCAGTGGCCCCGGTTTTAGCAATATGTGGTCGGGGATGCCGACCTTGCCGATATCGTGCAGGGGGGCCGACTTGATGAGGAGCTCGATGGTGGCCGGGGTCAGGGTGGCGGCGAACCGCGGATGCCCGGCCAGGCGCCGGGCCAGAGCCCCGACATAATTTTGGGTACGCAGGAGGTGATTGCCGGTCTCGGGGTCGCGGATCTCGGCCAGGTGCGCCAGGGCACGGATGGTGACGCGCTCGGTGCGCTCGTTGTCCGCCATGCGCCGGCGGACCTCGGCCTCAAGGACCGCATTCTGGTCCTGTAGCCAGTCGCGGGCCTGCTTGGCGAGCAGTTGCGCCTGAACCCGACTCAGGAGTATGCCGGGTTTGATCGGCTTGGTGACATAGTCAACGGCGCCCAGTTGGAGGCCAAGTTCCTCATCCTCATCAGCGGCCAGGGCGGTGAGGAAGATCACCGGAATGTCCGCGGTGGTCGGATCATCCTTGATGCGCCGCAGGGTCTCGTGGCCACTGATCCCCGGCATCATGATGTCGAGCAGGATCAGGTCGGGCCGTGGCTCCGTACCCACGGCACGCAGGGCACTGCCCCCAGAATTGGCCGCACGCACCCGGTACCGGGGGCGCAGGAGGCGGTTCAGGACCGCCAGGTTGGTGGCATCGTCATCGACGATGAGAATGATCCGTTTGCCGTCTTCGGCTGCCATGGCTACGGTCATGGTGCTTCCACCGTCGGAGGACTCCCGACGCAGGAAGGGGCGTGAGCTATCACCGCGGCCCGCGGACTGCGGGGGACATGGCGCACGCCACCTTTGGGCTTCAGGACATCGTGCCGCACCTTCATGGCCAGGGGATACTCATTGCTAAGCAAAACTTCGCGGGAGCGTTCAAAATGCTCAATCCAACCTTGATGAAAACGTCTGCCGTAGCAACCAGTCTACCATCGTACTTGGTTGCGCCCGCACTCCTTCGCCCGATAAAGCGCCTGATCAGCCCGCAAAATCAGATCGCTCAAGGTCGAGTTTGGGTCTGGCATCATTGACCCAACCCCGATACTCACGGTCACCGCTCTTCCGGAACCAATCACCTGATAGCCAACCCTCGCTTGTTCGACGGCATGCCGCATCTCCTCCGCCAATTTGATCGCCGAGGCCTGGTCCGTTTCTGGAAACAGGCACAAAAATTCCTCCCCGCCATACCGGGCGGTCAGATCGGCGGGCCGCTTGGGGATATTTCTGATAGTGGCAACCACCAGTCTGAGACACTCATCCCCTGCCAGGTGGCCAAACTCGTCATTGAAGGACTTGAAGTGATCGATATCCAGCATGCACAGGGACAGCGTGGTCTGGTTTCGCAGGGCGCGCTTGAATTCAGCGGCGAGATAGGTGTCGAGATACCGTCGATTCGCAACACCCGTCAACCCATCCTGATTGGCTTGCAGGGCGAGCAACTTATTCAGGTCGGACAGCTTCTTACGCATCACCGCGATCCGCTGCATGGCGTGCATCTTGGCCATGAGAACGATTTTATCCACGGGCTTGAATAAATAGTCATCTCCTCCCGCATCGATCCCGGCCGCCAGATCGCCGGCATCCGTCTGGCCGCTCAGAAAAATGATTGGCAGCCAGGTGTCTATTTCCAATCTGCGTATCTTTTTTGCGGCGATATGCCCATCCATAGTCGGCATGAGAACATCGAGAATGACCAGGTCGAGCGAGTCCTGATACTCTTGGTAAAGGGTAACCGCTTGCTGCCCGTCACTGGCTTCCAGAACCTCATGGCCCAGTTGCTTGAGATAGGTCTTGAGAATGAACCGGTCCGCCGGCGTGTCATCCGCGATCAGGATTCGCATGGCAAGAGAACGCTTAATGTGTGTTGCCGCGCAAAGAAGTCTTGTACCTGGGCGAATTCTTCCCTCAAGGCAGAGATGTGCCGCGCCATTTCCATCGCGCTTTCCGCCTTGGCATCCAATTCCATCGCTTTCGCCAGTTGTGACAGACGCATCGCTCCCGCACTCTGGCTCGAGGATTTGACGCTGTGCGCAAGCCGTTGTAACTCGTTAAGATCCCGATTCGTGTCCGCCCCAGGCATCGCCGCGAGCGCTGACTGGGTGCCCTGCAGATAAGCCTTTAAAAAATCATCGAAATCGTTCCCCAATGTCTCCCGCATCAAGGTGACCTGGGCCTCGTCGATCACATCGACGGATGCTGAACGCTGAAGGGATTCACTGACCATTTCCTTGAACGGCGTCTTCGCGCTCGCGGTAGTTTCACGCCAGTCCCCCACTGGCGGTATATACCGGGACAGAACCTCGATGATGTCCGCCTTTTGGAAGGGCTTGATGATGAAGCCATCCATGCCGACGCCGTAAGCCTTGACCTTGGTTTGGGGTACAACATCCGCCGTCAAGGCGATGATCGGGACATGAGCATGACCTTTCGATTCCCGGGCACGGATGATCGATGTCGCCTCGAAACCATCCATGACGGGCATGCGGAGATCCATGAAGATCAGGTCGAACTGAGCGCTCAAATATGCCTCTACCGCCTCTCGACCATCGTTGACCAGGATAATTTCCAGACCCAATTTGGCCAGAAGATTTTTGATAACGATCTGATTGGCCGGCGTGTCTTCAGCAACCAAAATTCGACCCGCGAAGCCCGCGGAGTTTTTTTCATGATGCGGTCGGTATTTTTCGAGTAGTGCATGGCGAGTGATGAATGGGGCCTGGGGATTTTCATTGGCACCCATTACACTCGCGAGAAATTCATGCAACGTCCGGCGATCAACCGGTTTGATCAGATATCCCGAGACGCCAGCATCGCGATAGGCGCTGATATCTCCGCGGTGCCCCGACGAAGTAATCACCACAATGGCGGGAGAAATGTTCTCCATGGCCTGGATGGTCCGCGCGAAGCTGATCCCGTCCATTTGCGGCATGTTCTGATCCGAAAGCACGATTGCAAAAGGTCGACCTTCCGCCGTCGCCTCGCATAGCAATTGCAATGCCTGATAGGCATCAGGGGCGGTCACCACATCCATGCCAAAGGTAAGCAATTGTCCCTGGAAGATTTGCCGATTAGGCGCGTAGTCGTCAACCACAAGAATGCGCACGCCATGCAAATCGGCCTCGATCAGTGGCTGGGGTCTGTCCACGATCTTCAAGGGAAGGGTCAAACTAAAAACCGATCCTTTATTTGGCGTACTCTTTAGGCCGATATCCCCCGCCATTAGATTGGCGAGTCGCTTGCTGATAGCCAGCCCCAATCCGGTGCCTCCGTATTGGCGCGTTGTACTGCTATCGCCTTGCGTAAATGGCTGAAAAAGCGAGGCTTGCTTTTCTTTCGTAATGCCTATGCCCGTATCTTCGATTTCAAACAATAATTGACCGTACTGCTGGTTATGGTTTACCTGAGATACCCTGAGGAGTACGTGCCCTTCAAAGGTGAATTTGATGGCATTGCTAATGAGGTTGATTAAAATCTGCCGTATTCGGCCGGGGTCGCCATAAACGAAACTTGGGCAATTAGAGCCGTAATCGACAATCAGTTCGAGCCCTTTTTCAGCGGCTTTTCCGTCCAAGAGATGCGCTATTTCCACGACGGTGTTTTCAAGATCGAAGTCGATGTATTCTATTGTCAGATTACCGGACTCGATCTTGGAGAAATCTAAAATATCATTTATCAGGTTGAGCAGCGCCATTCCGGAAGAATGGATGATATCCAGATGCCCTCGTTGCTCCGGAGTCAAATCCGTATCCTTCAGGAGATCGGTCATTCCCAAGACGGCATTCATGGGCGTCCGGATCTCGTGGCTCATTGTGGCGAGGAACATCGATTTCGCGGTGTTGGCCTCTTTTTCGGCTTGGGCGACCTTATTTAAGGCCTCGCGCTCTCTCTCCAGTGTTTGGTTGATGCCGCGGATGATTTGCCGGCTGATGACCAGGCCGACCGCCAGGGAGGAGGACAGGATGATCAAGAGCGTGAAAATGAGCCCCGTTTCTAGCCATCGGGCTCCGCTTGCCAGCACCGCGGTAAAAGCGTCTTCCAACGTAGCCAGCTCATGCCCCAACTGGTGTAGCCTCTCTCTGGATGATTGCAATTCATCCGCGGCGGCCCCTCTTTGAACTGCCAGGTGGATCGTTGTTGCCAGAACGGAAAGCTCTTCAATTTTTGGATCGGCTTGTCTCCATATCGATAACGCCTCCTCGAAGATCGGAATCCGATAAAAATAGCGAAGAAGAAAAATCATATTGGGGATGTCATCGGGATGGTTGCGTCCCTGCGCAAATCCTTCTTTCGCTTTGTCAACGTCGGGAACCGGGCCCGCTAACGCCTCTCTGGCAAGATGGTCACCCAGCGGAACGTTCAGGGCATCCTGAATGGCCTGATATGCTACCTCATCCCCCGTGTAGGAATAATCGAGCAGGAGATAGAGAGCATCCTTCTGGGCTTTAGCCCAAAATCCTTCGCCTTGAATAAAGCCGCGGATACCATGGGACAGCTTCAGTGACAGTACGCTTAGGCCCAGCATGCTGATACTGATCGCGACAAAGATGGCAATCACAATAATGAACTGCCGGTTCAGGAGATGGGTACCACGCCAATTCATGTTCGGGACTGCCTTGCCGTCCTGATATCCATCCATTTAGGTGGGCCTTTAATTTTTGATCAAGGGGCACTAGCCGGCGGGTCGCCGATAAGTGGCACCAGGACAACCATCACCACCCAAGGGATGGCGACGCAGCGGGCTTCGCCCAAGGCGCGGGCGGGGTTGGTTTTATCGCTACGTCCAGGGCAGTAAGACCCTGGTGGAGCGAGAGTCCACGCCGAGGCATAAACAGCCCAAACCCCCTGATGTCATCGCGGGTATATACCGCCTTCGTCAAAAGGCCTTTATAATTTACCACTCTGTAGCGGTTGAATGCCTTGATCAACATCAAGCTGGTGGGTCCGTCCCATCACCTGGCCCGGTGGTTCCCGCCATTGGAGCCGGGTCGTGGGTCGGGTCCAGTGGGTCCAGACGGCCTACCCATCCGGAAGAGCGGCATCCACATGGATATCAGCGCAGAAGGCGGCCAAGCGGGAGATTCAGGCCCTTAACGCCGTGCTGGAGGCACCCATCACCCGGGCGGCCGGCATGAACGCCCACCTCAGCAAGCCCATCAGCCTGGAGCAACTCCAGGCGGTGCTGCGGCACTACCTCGCGCTGGGGCCGGAGGCGACGGCCTGAACGCCCACGGCGTCGCCCAGGTGGCCAGGGATCGGCCGGGAGGGGAGATTCAGTCCGCGATGACGACCCGATCGCGGCCGGCCGCCTTGGCGGCGTAGAGGGCGTTATCGGCCCGGGTGAACCAGCTATCGAGGGTCTCGTCCGGCTGATAGCCCGCCACCCCCAAGCTGAGGGTGAGGGTCCCCGCGCCGGGGAAGGGTCGCGCCAGGGTCGCCTGGCGGAGCTTCTCGGCCAGGCGGGCGGCGGCCTCGACGTTATTGTGGGGCAGGAGGACGACGAATTCCTCACCGCCCCAGCGCGCCAGCACGTCCGTGGTGCGTAAGTGGCCGCGCAGCCGCAGTGCCAGCTCGATCAGGACCTGATCGCCGACCAGGTAGTCAGGGGTGGGGTCCTTCACCCCCAAGCCGCCCGACACCCTTCCCGGTCCGGAAGCCGGATGGTCCGCGCTGGCGGCCAGCCGCGCCCCCCGCGGGAACCAGAGCGATTCCGGGCCAAGCGGACCGGTCAGATGCCGCGACCCGGCTTAGGGCGGCAGCAACTCCGCCCGGATGGCCGCCACCTGCTCCGGGGGATACGGCTGGAACAGCTCCAGATGGCCCCACACCGGCCGGGGCCAGCAGGGGTCACTGGGACGGCGGCCGATGACATGGACGTGGAGCTGGGGGACCAGGTTACCCAGCCAGGCTACGTTGATCTTGGGACAGCCCAGTGTCTTGGTCAGGTAGTCCGAGACGCGCTTGGCATCGGCCAGGACCCCCTCGCGCTGGCTTGCGGGCAAGTCCAGCAGGTTGGTCAGCGCCGTCTCGGGCACCAGGATGAACCAGGGCACCGCGGCGTTGCGGTGCAACAGCAGATGGCTGTGGGGGAGCCGACCGAGGAGGTGGCAATCGGCCAGGAGCTGGGGATGGAGGGTGAAGGGGGTCATGAGCGGCTATGATGATAGCAAGTGGGCGGCATCCCCCGCGTCTATGCCTTCAGTATGCTGCCGCCGATCCGATCTGACCCGGAGTGAGTGCCCATGCCCGTCGTCCGACCCGTCCCTCTCGTCATTGCCGCCATGCTCCCCGCGGTGCTGCTGAGCGGCTGCCCCGGCCCCACCGTCGAGGTCCGGCTTACCCTGTGCCAGGAAATGACCGCCATCGCCCTGGGTGAAACGCCCACCTGGCGGAGCACGGAAACGCATCTTCACGGCTACCAGGATGCAGTCATCGAGACCCGCTTCGCGACGCCGAGCGGCGAAGGACAGGCGGCGTGCTATTTCCGCCATCTCAAAGGCGACGATACCGCCCTCACCCTGGCCAATACCCTCGAAGCCTATGCCACCTCGCCTTCCCGCCTGACCGTTAACGGCCGCGATTTTAGTGGACCTGAGCTGGCGCGGCTGATGGAGCAGGCGTTGCAGAAGCAAGGGCGAGCGTTCATCGCGCGGGTCAAAGAGTCTGTCCGCGGGCAGTAAGGCAGTACGCCGTGAACTTTAGCCTCCTGGCGCCACGCCACCCCACGCCGCATGACCCGGTGCCGGCTCGCCTGCCGTATTGACGAAAAGGGAAGACGAAACGGCTCCCGGCGCCCCCTGGAGCCGGAGCAGCTGTCGCCCTAAAATAGGGCAATGGGCGCAATGCTCCCACTGAACCCCGCCCCGCGAAGATTGACCAGGACCCTGACGTGAATCCCCAACAAGACTTGAATCGGTTGGCCTGGTGGCATTGGGTCGCGCCCCTGGGTGGCGCCGTCCTCATCGCCGCCAAGGCCTTGGCGCTCCTTGGGCTGGATAACGGTCCCTTGATTGCCCTGGCAGCCGCTTTGTTGGGGGGAGCGGTGTTCGCCGCCGTCCATCACGCGGAGGTGCTGGCCGCGCGGATCGGCGAACCCTTTGGGTCAATTCTGCTAGCCCTCGCCATCACCGTCATCGAGGTCGGTCTGATCGTCGGCTTGCTGGTCTCCGGTACCGCCGGTAGTGACGCGGTCGCGCGGGATACGGTGTTCTCGGTGATCATGATCGTGCTCAACGGGATCGTGGGACTCTGTCTGGTGGTCGGCGCAGCCAATCATCATGAACAGGAGTTTCGGGTCCAGGGGGCAACCGGCATTCTTAGCGTGATCGCAACCCTTGCCATCGTGGCATTGGTCTTCCCCAAATTCACCGTGACAACCGAAGGCCCAACCTTTGCGTCAAGCCAGTTGCTGTTCGTCGACATTGCCTCACTGGGTCTGTACGCCTTATTCATCTACGTGCAGACGGTGCGCCACAGGGAACATTTCCTCATCGAGGATGGCCACAGCCACCACGGCGAACCGCCAACCGGGCGCACTACGCTGGTCAGCGGACTCCTGCTGGTCCTGAGTCTCGTGGTGGTGATCTTTCTGGCGAAGGGCTTGTCACCCACCGTGGAGACCACGGTCGAGTTGGCTGGCTTGCCGCCAACGGTGGTGGGCGTGGTGATCGCGATGGTTGTGCTTTTGCCGGAGGGGCTGACCGCCGTCAAGGCCGCCTGGCGCAACCGGCTGCAAACCAGTCTCAATGCCTCGTTGGGCTCGGCACTCGCGAGCATCGGACTTACCATCCCCATCGTCGGCGTCCTGTCGCTCTACCTGGATGTACCCCTCCAGCTGGGTCTCTCCCACGAGGCCACGGCATTACTCCTGCTAACCCTGTTCGTGAGCACTCTGACCTTCGCCACCGGCCGCACCACGATCTTGCAGGGAGGGGTACACCTGGTGATCTTTGGTCTCTTTCTGATGATCACTGCCGTGCCCTGATGGGCCACAGC
>SACH01000408.1 GCA_009928645.1 Gammaproteobacteria bacterium
CGCCGGTTATGTCAAGGCGCAACCCCTGAGCCAGTATCAGGCCCAAAAGCGCGGCGGCAAGGGGCGCACGGCGGCGGGGACCAAGGACGAGGATTTCATCGACAAACTCTTCGTCGCCCATTCCCACGACACGGTCCTGTGCTTCTCCAGCCTGGGCAAGGTCTACTGGCTCAAAGTCTACGAATTGCCTCAGGCCGGGCCGACGGCGCGGGGCCGACCGATGGTCAACCTCCTGCCCCTGGGTGAGGGGGAGCGCATCCATGCCGTCCTGCCGGTCCAGGAATATGACGAAGGGCACTTCATCTTCATGGCGACCAGCGCCGGGACGGTAAAAAAGACCCCCTTGCCGGAGTTTTCCCGGCCCCTGTCCCGCGGCATCATCGCCCTGGACCTGCACGAAGGCGAGCACCTGGTGGACGTAGCCATCACTGACGGTGAGCAGGACATCCTCCTGTTCAGCTCCGCCGGCAAGGCCGTCCGCTTCCGCGAGAGCGAGGTCCGTTCCATGGGCCGTGGCGCTCATGGCGTGCGCGGCATCCAGTTGGGCGAGGGTCAAGGGGTCATCGCTATGCTGGTGGTCGAGCCCGGTTGTACCATCCTGACCGTCACGGAAAACGGTTATGGCAAGCGAACCCCCTTGGAGGACTTTCCCACCAAGGGGCGAGGTACCATGGGGGTCATCGCCAGTGGCGCCTCGGCGCGCAACGGCCAACTGGTGGGGGCCGTCCTGGTGCGCCCAGAGGATGAGATCATGCTCATCACCGTCGGCGGCACCCTGGTGCGAACCACGGTGGCGGAGATCCCGGTCTTCAGCCGCTCGGCCCAGGGCGTCAAGCTCATCCGCGTCGGCGAGGGCGAACGCCTGGCCGGGGTCGAGCGCATCCCGGGTCTGGAGGGTGGGCTGGAGGACGCGGACTCAGTCGACCCAGCCGATGCGGTCGATCCGGCGCAGCCAGTGAATTCAGCCAATCCGGAGGCCCCGGCCGAGGAGGCCGATCCGGGTGGATCGACGGACGATTAAGGCTGCGGACCTTTACCCGCAAAGGAAAGGTTTATAAAAATTGGCAATATCGCCCATGCTCGCTCCCTCTTACCAATCCCTCTCCCGCGAGGGGGAGAGGGATTGAGGTTTGCCAGACGTTCTTGAACGGTTCATATGCCTCACTCGCTTAAGTACCGTTCGCAAAGACCGAAGACGACTTTCACCAGCCTCACGCCAATCAGCTATCACCTTCCCCAGTTTCTGACTTTGACGGAGTAACCACCATGGCAAGACCCTATAACTTCAGCGCCGGCCCGGCCATGCTGCCGGAGAGCGTTCTCAACCAGGCCCGGGAGGAGATGCTGGACTGGCATGGCTCCGGCATGTGTGTGGCGGAGATGAGCCACCGCGGCAAGGAGTACATGTCCATCGCCGCCGAGGCCGAGGCCGATCTGCGCACCCTGCTGGCCATCCCCGAGAACTATAAGGTGCTGTTCCTCCAGGGCGGTGCCTCCAGTCAGTTCGCCATGGTGCCGATGAACCTGCTGCGGGGTGCCCAGGACGCGGATTATGTCAAGACCGGTTCCTGGTCGAAGAAGGCCATCCAGGAGGCCAAGCGTTATTGCACGGTCGCCGTCACGGAGGGCGGGCACGAAGGCAAATTCACCAGCGTGCCGGCGCAGGCCGACCTGCTGCTGGGCGAGACGGCGGCCTATGTCCACTACACCCCCAACGAGACTATCGAGGGGGTGGAGTTTCCCTATGTCCCGGACACGGGTGAGGTGCCCCTGGTGGCGGACATGTCCTCCACCATCCTCTCCCGGCCCATCGACGTCTCTCGCTTCGGTCTCATCTACGCCGGGGCGCAGAAGAACGTCGGCCCGGCGGGTCTGACGATCGTCATCGTCCGCGAGGATCTCATCGGCCAGCCCCTGGAGGGCACGCCGACCATGTTCGATTACAAGATCCATGCCGATAACGATTCCATGTACAACACCCCGCCGACCTATGCCTGGTATCTGGCGGGGCTGGTGTTCAAGTGGCTGCGGGAGCTCGGCGGCCTGGAGCAGATGGCCCTGATCAATCAGCGCAAGGCCCAGTTGCTGTACGACGCCATCGACGCCTCCGGTTTCTACGCCAACCCGGTGCGCCCGGACTGCCGTTCCTGGATGAACGTGCCCTTCACCCTGGCCAATCCGGACCTGGACGCGCCCTTCCTCGCCGCGGCCAAGGCCCAGGG
>SACH01000409.1 GCA_009928645.1 Gammaproteobacteria bacterium
GGCTATTTGGTATTTTGTTCATCATTATAATGCCACCCGCCCAATTAATAAGAACAAAACTGTCAAGCTATTGTCGTCCTGTTGATCAGGGCACTACCCTGATTTCATCAGGGGTAGGCTTAAAGAGCTGTATGGCGCTCATGACTTACGAGTAATCAATAACGCAGTCACCATTAATACCGCTCCGGGCGAGGTGACGCTGGATGTTGCGCTTCCGATAGGCGTCCGACTGGTCTATCCCTCTGTTTACTATCCCCACAAGAATCTTGAAGTTCTTCTTGATCTTGCGGGAGCGATACAAAGCAGCCAGCTTGACTACCGGATTGTGACGACCGTCAATCCTGATACGGATGCAGCCCGACGATATCTCGATTCGATCGCAGAACGTGGGCTCCAAGATGTCATCACCAATATTGGTCAGGTGCCGCTTAATCAAATGCACAGCTTGTATAAGCAATGCGACGCGCTGCTGATGCCGACACTGCTTGAGTCCTTCAGTATCGTTTATCTGGAGGCCATGCATCATGGCCTTCCGGTATTTACCAGTGATATGTGGTTTGCTCAGGCTGTCTGTGGTGATGCGGCGAAGTACTTCGACCCCTTCGATGCGAAGGATATCCTCCGCGCACTCCAAGAGGTTATGCCGCACCCTTCGGTAAAGCGTGATCTTACCGAAGCGGGTGCGAGGCGGCTTGCATCGTTCCCTACGTGGGAAGAAAACTTCGCCACCTACCAAAAATACATTGATGAACTCTTGGTGCCCTGAGTTGCGGGGCGAATCGTCTAACCGACATGACCTCGCCCCGCTTCTACTTCCTGCATTCCTACTATTTCGCGCCCGCGCGGGAAGAGGATACCTTGGCGGTCACGGACTATTACGGACCTTTCACGTCCGCGGTGAGGGTAGGAAACCTCTTCGGCACCCAGTTTCACCCGGAGAAGAGCCATCACTGGGGCATTCAATTGCTGCGTAACTTCGCCGAGCTCGCCTGATGCTGCGCCCTCGAATCATTCCCTGCCTGCTGGTAAAGGGGGGTGGGCTGGTCAAGACCCTGCGGTTCGGTCCGGGGCAGTACGTCGGCGACCCCCTGAATGCGGTGCGCATCTTCAACGAAAAGGAGGTCGATGAACTGATCGTGGTGGACATCGATGCCACGGTAGCGGGCCAGGAGCCTAACCTTCAGCTCATCAAACATTTGGCGTCGGAATGCCGGATGCCGCTGTGCTACGGGGGTGGGGTACGTTCCGTCGACATGCTGGAGCGGATTGTCCAACTGGGCGTGGAGAAGGTCGCGTTGAGTGCCGCGGCGGTGCAAACGCCGGCTCTGATCAGTGCGGCCGCGGAGCGGGTGGGTAGCCAGAGCGTGGTCGTGGTGATGGACGTGAAGAAGGCCGGGATGTTGCGGCGCTGGGAGGTGTTCACCCACAACGGTACCCGCAAGACGGGGCTCGATCCCGTCAGCTTCGCGCGCCAGGTTGAGCAGGCCGGTGCCGGCGAGATCGTGCTGAACAACATCGATCGGGACGGTGAGATGAAAGGCTACGATCTCGACCTGATCCGCCAGGTCAGGGAGGTGGTGCATCTCCCGCTGTCCGTGCTGGGTGGCGCGGGGTCGCTGGCGGACATCGAGGCCTTGATCCGGGAGTTTGGGATTATCGGCGCGGCGGCGGGGAGTCTGTTTGTCTTTAAGGGCGTGTACCGGGCGGTGTTGATCAACTATCCCACCCAGCAGGATAAGGATGCCTTGTTGGCGCGTGCGGGGTTTGGTGACTGATGAGCGGCATCATCCACTGGCTTGACGGCAAGCTTTATCCCGCGTTTCAGCATCGCTGGGACGATCAGTTGTTCCGCGAGAGAATCCTGCACCACTTGGATCAGGGCGGCCTGGCGGTGCTCGACCTCGGGGCCGGCGCGGGCATCGTGGCGGAGATGAATTTTCGGGGTCATGCCCGGCGGGTCTGCGGCATCGACCCTGATCCGCGGGTGGCGGACAACCCCTACCTGGACGAGGGCCGGGTGGGCGTGGGGGAGTCGATCCCCTATCCGGATGCCCGCTTCGACGTGGTCTTCGCCACAACGTCCTGGAGCATCTGCCGGACCCGGCGGCGGTGTTCGCGGAGGTGGCCCGCGTGTTGCGCCCGGGTGGGGTCTTCCTCGGCAAGACGCCCAACAAGTGGCATTACGTGCCGCTGATCGCGCGCCTGACGCCCCATGGG
>SACH01000410.1 GCA_009928645.1 Gammaproteobacteria bacterium
CTCGGCGATGGCCTCGGCCTGTGGCCGGGAAATGGCGCCCACCAGGGCGATGATGGCATTGGGAGCCACATAATAGCGGGCATGAAAGGCCATGAGATCCTCTGGGGTCAGCGCCGCTAGGGACGGTGGGTTGCCAGCGGGATCAGAGGCATAGGGATGATCGCCATAGAGGAGCCGATAGAAGGCCTTCTGGCCCAGGGTGGCGGGGTCCTGGTCGTCGCGATTGAGGCTGACCAGGACATTGGCACGAACCCGGGAGAAATCGGCCGGCGCGAAACGCGGCCGGCTGATGATCTGGGCCAGCGTGGCAAGAGCCTGGTCCAAGGCGGCCTCACGGGTGAGGGTGCGCAGGGAGATGGCGGTCAGGTCGCGCTGCGCCTCGATGCCAAGCTCGGCGCCAACTGCCTCTAGGCGCTCAGCGATGCTGTCGGCGTCCCAGTCGCCGGCACCCTGATCGAGGAGATCCGCGGTCAGGGAAGCCAGACCGGGTTTGCCTTCATCCCGGGCGCTACCCGCAGGGAAGGCGATGCGCAGGTCCAGCATCGGTAAGTCGGGGGCCGCCACGAAGAGCACCTTGGCCCCCTTCGTGGTTTCCCAGGTGTCGATCGTAGGGGTGGCCAGCAGAGGGGAACTCAAGGGAAGGGTGCAAAGAAATAGAACCAGTCCACCTAGCCGGGAGAGGAAGCAGTCAGTGCTGGGCATTGGCGAGTCCTCCCATCTGGGCGCTGGTGGTCTCCGTAGCGGCGAGCGCTTGGGGATCTAGGATGGCGATGGTCAAGTTATCAGGGATGAGATATTTGCGGGCAACAGCCTGGATCTGCTCCGGCGTGACACGGCTGAGATACTCGACATACTGCTCGGTGAGCTCCCAGCCCAGGCCGATGGTCTCCAGGCTGCCGATCTGCCGGGCCTGGGCGTAGACCGAATCCTTTTCATACACCTTGGCGGCAATGAGTTGGTTACGGATGCGCTCCAGTTCGGCCTCTGCCACAGGTTCTTCGCGCAGGCGCTGTAGCTGGGCCAGCAGGGCCTGTTCCAGTTCCGCAATCTTGTGACCCTGAGCGGGAATACCATCCAGCAACAACATGCCCGGCAGACGGGTGAAGGCGTTGTAGCTGGCCCCAGCAGAGGCCGCCAGATGGGAGCCACGGATCAGTTCGCGGCTAAGACGGGCACTGGAGCCACCATCCAGGATCGAGGCCAGCATCTCCAGGGCATAAGGCTCCCAATCTTCACTGGCATGACCGATCGCCGTGGCCTTGTAGCCTAACAGCAGGTAAGGCTCCTTGGCGGGTGCCTTGACCTGGATACGTTTGATGCCCCGTTGGGCGGGGTCGCCACTACTTCTGGTCAGGCGGATGGTTTCGGCGGACAGGGGACCGAAATATTGTTCGGCAAGGGAAAAAACCCACACCGGGTCCACATCCCCCACCACCACTACCGTAGCATTGTTAGGGGCATACCACTGGCGATACCAGTCCCGCAGGTCGGCGACCAGCATCCCCTCCAGGTCGCTGGCCCAGCCAATGACGGGGTTGCGATAGGGGGAGGCCTCATAGGCGATGGCATTGAACTGCTCAAAGGTCAGAGCTTCCGGATCATCCTCGGTGCTCAACCGGCGTTCCTCCTTGACTACCTCCAGTTCCTTGGAAAATTCTGCCGCGGGCAGGGCGAGGGAGCGCATCCGCTCCGCCTCCAGTTCGAAGGCAATGGGGAGACGATCCGCGGCCAGGGTCTGGAAATAGGCCGTGTAGTCCCTGCCAGTGAAGGCATTTTCGTCACCGCCGTTGGCGGCAATGATGCGGGAAAATTCGCCCGGGGCCAGTTTTTCCGTACCCTTGAACATCATGTGTTCGAGCAGATGGGAGATGCCGGTCAAGCCGCCGGGCTCAAAACTGGAACCGACCTTGTACCAAACCTGTGAGGTAACGATGGGTGCCCGCCGGTCCTCTTTGACGAGAACCTTGAGCCCGTTGTCGAGGATCCGCTCGTGGACCTGGCTGGCATGTACCAGGGTGAAAGGTGACAGGATCCCGAGCAGGAGGGGGGGCAACAATAGAAACAACAAGGTAGGCATTCTCGTCTCAACCCCGGAACATTAAGATTGGGTTCAAGCGGCGAACAACCGCGGGATAGCGGGAGACGCTCCCGGTAATGTTTGTTAGCATGGCCGCAAAGGTCAGGAGTTGACAAGACCCCGGGGGAATCGTTCCCGCG
>SACH01000411.1 GCA_009928645.1 Gammaproteobacteria bacterium
ACCACGGCCCGCTGGGACGCAGACATCACGCTGCGCGACCCGCTGGGCAAAGCGAGGCTGAAACTGACGCTGCGGCCCAAGGGTTTTCCTGCGTTACCCGAGAACATGGAGCTGGTGGATAAGCGGGTCCACGGCTCCATTGCCCGCACTTTTGTCGTCGAAGTGGACCTGCAGGCGCTGCCCGCGGGGAGGGAGGACCTATGATAGAGCAGAGCATGACGAGCGCCGGCCTCCTACTGGCTGCCTTGACCCTGGTGGCAACGACCCTGGCCTGGCTGGTCCTGCGCTGGATCAGGGCCATACCGGTCGCCCACGCCTGGAACCCGGATACTCACGACAAGTTGACCTCCTATGCCCTGGAGCTCCTGCAGCGCGAGCAGGAGCTCCTGGAGAGCAAGGAGAAGGGATCTGGCCCAACTCTGTTGGGGTGGGTCCTGAGCCACTGCGGCCACGACCTGCACTTCCGGCAGCACTTCGTGGAACAGCTCCGCCGGGGCTCGGTCGACGAGGACATGAACTCGGACCTCTGGACAGCCCTGCGTCCCCTGTGGAACCTGCTCGAATGGTTCGCGGGCCACCCGTACGGGGAGCCGGCCTTCACGATCATGTTGCGGACTCTTGACCGGGACGAAGCGCTCGAAGGCGCCAACGGCGGGTATCACTTTTTCAACCCCAGCAGCGAGGTGAGTTCCTACCAGGGACGGCTCAAGGGCCTCAGCGATCCGGTCCTGGTCGCATTGTTGTTGAGAAAACTCGAGGGTTGGGCGATCAAGGGCACGGCGGATGTCATGCCCAGCGCCTGGCAGCGGGCGTCGCGTCGCGACGAGGTGTCACGCGATTGGTGGAGCTTTGATCGTGAGAAACGGAACTATACCTTCCAGGACGCCGATGACTATTACGCACACGGTTACTCCCATCTGGCGGCCTATGCCATGGGCCGGGTCCTGCACCTGCTGCAGGACATGGCGGTGCCGGCCCATGTGCGGGATGACAGCCACCTGGGCATCGGGGGCGACAACACTGATCCCCTGGAGCACTACGCCGCCGATACCGATTGGAGCACCCACTTCGGCACGGGAGACCTGGAAAACGTCAAGGTGCGCTGGCATTTCTCTCCCGACCGGTCCTGGCTACCGGACAAGCAACCCACCCTTCTGCAGGCCGCTGCCAGCATCTATCCCTCGCTCTGGGATAATCTGAAGGGCAAGGACTATAACGCCTATTTTGTGGAGCTGGCCGGTGAAACCCATGACCAGCACTATAGTTACGGAACCATCCCCGGCAACGCCGATGCCCACGATCCAGACAACCCCAAGAGAGGAGTCCCGTGGTGCCCTCCCGGTAAGGCCGACTATACGCGCTGCCGTGTGAACGTGCGCGCCCTGATCGAGCTCTTTGACCTCACCGGTGTCAGGGCGATGTTGGTCCTCATGCCGCAGGCGATTCGTGACGCAACCAGCGCTAGCTGGAGCGAGCCGGCGCCAGGCAGACCGGACAACCAGCCGGTGCTGGACGCTGTCGGCAAGCTCCGTGACCTGGCGCAGACGTTGGGTGCCAGGGCCGACGCCGACCTGGCTGCCGTACAGAGCAGCGATCTCCTCAGCCTGATCCATGCCTATGAGGAGCTGTATCACGCCCTGGACGTGCGCATGCCGGCCCAGTTGGGGCCGGGTGAGCCCCTGGCCATCTTCATCAGGTACCACCAATATCTGAACCTGGATCTACTCAAGAAGACCCTGCGGCCGGGTCGACCAGCGGAAGATGCGCTCAAGGAGTGGCTGGCCGGGTCCGACCCTGTCCAGGTGGCGCGCGCCTATCAGGGTATCCACGGCCCCTATTGCATCGCCAACCATGTGGAGAAGCCCAAGAAGAAGTGGCTGGCCGGGTCCGACCCTGTCCAGGTGGCGCGCGCCTATTGCATCGCCAACCATGTGGAGAAGCCCAAGAACCAGCAGGACCTGGTCATCCTGAAGCCGCAGTATGTTGACTGCGAGGCCCGTGCCATTGCCTACACCGCGGCCTGCCTGGTCAAGTGGTTCGAAATCCGCTACGCCCCCGACAATGGCCTCGGCATTGCCATCTGGCGCAACAGCGATGCGCCCCATAGCCGGGCCGACACGCGGCTCGAGCCCTTCGATCGGAGCGTGGATGGCCGGGTGTCCAACGACCAACAGGTGCCGGCTGCCGGCCGAACGCTGACCCTCGGCATCGCCAACC
>SACH01000412.1 GCA_009928645.1 Gammaproteobacteria bacterium
ACAGCCCTGAAAAAAATAGGGCCTAGACCATAGGTCTAAGCCCTTGTTTAATGGAGCCGATAAACGGATTCGAACCGTTGACCTACTGATTACGAATCAGTTGCTCTACCTGCTGAGCTATATCGGCTTTGAAGACCTAGCAGTATAGGGAATACCCCTGACCTCGACAAGGGTCGGCAGGGTAGGCAGGGTCGGCTTGGGGGTCTGGGCTCGGGATGGTGGGGCGGCTACCGCTGGGCATGGAGGGCATAGGGGGTCGGGTCGAGAATGGGGGGCCGGTTGAGCATGAGGTCGGCGACCAGCCGGGCGGAGGCGGGGCCGGTGACCACCCCATTGCGGAAGTGTCCGGCGTTGAAATAGAGCCCCTCAACCTGGGGGTGGACACCGATGTAGGGGATGCCCTGCGGCGACCCGGGGCGGAGGCCGGCCCAGTGATGCTCGAGGGGGCTGTGCCTGAGCAGAGGGAAGAGGGCGCCGGCGGCACGGTAGAGCTGTTCTTTCGCCTCGGCGGTGGTGGACTTGTCAAAACCCGTGTATTCCAGGGTACTGCCGATGAGGATATGGCCATCCCGACGCGGGATGATGTAACGGTCGCGATACAGGACGATGCGGTGGATCTGACCGGGTTGGGTCAGGAAGACCATCATCTGCCCACGCACGGGCTCAACGGCGGGGGCTTCGCCCAGTTGTTCGAGCAGCGTTGCCGTCCAGGCGCCGGCGCAGACGACGACCTGATCCGCCTCAAGAATACCCTGGCGGGTGCGGACGCCCTGGATGCGCCCGGCGGTGACCAGCAATTCGCTCGCTTCTTCGTGTTCCCGCACCTCGATCCGGCCTTCCACCGCCCGGCGCAAGGCGCGGGCGAAGCGGGGGTTGCGGACCTGGCCGATCTCAGGCAGCCAGAGGGCTCCGTCTGCCGTGTGGCCGAGGGCTGGCTCCAGTTTGGCCAGATCGGCAGGCTCGATCGGTTCCATGCGCAACTGGTGGGCCTTGGCCCAGCTTAACGCGGCGGTCCTTTCCTCGGGGTCGAGGATGAGCAGGCCACTGGACAGGCATTCGGGATCGACCCCCGATGCCGTCTGCAGTTCCTGGCAGAGGTCGGTATAACGGGCCTGGCTCCAGCTCGCCAGGGCGGTCAGGGATTCGGCATAACGCCAGGGATATAGCGGGGAGAGAATCCCACCGCCCGCCCAGGAGGACTCACGGCCGGTTTCACCCCTTTCGATCAGGGTCACCTGGGCGCCGGCGGTGGCCAGTTCACGGGCGGTTAGCAGGCCAATGGCGCCGCCACCAATTACCAGAATTCGACTCATGCTCGGGTACTACTTGACTGAGGTTGATCCGCCGCGGCGGCCAGTTCCCGGGGCAGGGAAAAGACGACCTGTTCGCGGATGCCGTCCTGCTCGGTGACTACCGTGGCACCCATAGCCCGCAAGCGGGCGATGACGGCCTCCACCAATACTTCGGGGGCGGAGGCCCCGGCCGTGACGCCCACCTGGGGCGTGGCCGCCAGCCAGGCGGCCTGGATGTCCTCAGCACTATCAATGAGGTAAGCCGGTTTGCCCTGTTTCTCCGCCAACTCCCGCAAGCGATTGGAGTTGGAACTGTTGGCGGAGCCGACCACCAAGATCAGGTCGCACCGCTGGGCCAGATCCTTGACGGCGTCCTGGCGGTTCTGAGTGGCGTAACAGATATCGCTCTTACGCGGCCCCTGGAGCTGGGGGAAGCGGGCGCGCAAGGCGGTGACGATGTTTTCGGTATCGTCCATGGACAGGGTGGTCTGGGTGACGTAGGCCACCCGCGACGGATCGCGCACCTGGATGTCCGCCACCTCCGTGGCCTGCTCCAGCAGATGAATAGCGCCGGGGGCCTGGCATTGGCCCATGGTCCCTTCCACCTCGGGGTGACCGCGGTGACCGATGAGGAGCACGTCGAAGCCCTCCCGGCAATAGCGCGCCACCTCCAGATGGACCTTGGTGACCAGGGGACAGGTGGCGTCGAAGACCCGCAGCTGGCGCGCGGCGGCGGCGGCCCGGACATCCTGGGAGACGCCGTGGGCGCTGAAAATCAGGGTGGCGCCATCCGGAACCTGATCGACCTCGTCGACGAAAAGGGCGCCGCGGGCCCGGAGCCCCTCGACCACGAAGCGGTTATGGACCACCTCGTGGCGGACATAGATGGGTGGGGGGAAGAGGTCCAGGACCCGCTCGAC
>SACH01000413.1 GCA_009928645.1 Gammaproteobacteria bacterium
GCGCCGACGGGATAGCCGACGACAAGGGGTGCCTCACCTGTTCGGGGTCTCGGGCGCTTCACGTGTAGCTTTCGGACCCAGCCCCGCACAGGTTGGCTGCTGCTGCGAAAAGCGAAAAGCGAAAAGAGTAGAAAGGGGCTAGGCTCCAATGGTGTCAACTTTAGCGCAACTACTTGAAATCGCTTACATTGCAGGCCGTCGGAGCGATGTGGAGTGGAGGTGCGAGAACCACCTCGCGGACTCCGGAGCCGCGTGCAGGCCCGCATCGATAACGCCGATGCCATCGGCTTCTTCTACCTCCTCATCGGGCCCGGCGCCGCTCGATGACGTCGAGTCGTTGTTGCCTGAGCAAAATAACCAGGAACAGACAACGGTTACCGCGTGACAATCAACCTAACAAGAGCAGTCACACCTTGCATCAGGTGATCCAAGCGGCTGAAATATCGCCGCAAGGAGGTCACGATGAGCAACTCAATCCTCACCCACAGGGTGAACCCGAAACCACCGCGTTGGTGCCGCATGCCGGCCCGGTTGCGGTGAACACGTTTGGCGGCCGCGTCCACGTGGGGTGGGATGCGCAGGCGGTGGTCACCCCGCTGGGGCAGTTGCCGTTTTTACCTAGTTTCTGCGTGCGCCTGGGCGGGCGCTTCGAGGTCTGGGTCGAGAGCTGCCCGCTACGCCTGACCAGCCAGAACGCCCAGAGCACGCGCGACGTTCTCGGCACCGCCATCCTGTCGGTGCTGACCGGGCATCGGTGCTATGCCCACATGAGTGCCCTGCGCGGTGATACCATCAATGCCTCGGTGCTGGCATGGGGCGGTGGTCAGCCAGGACTCGGTGCGCCGCAACTTACGCAAGCTCGATGAAGCCAAATTCGCCCCGTTCGCCAACGGGATTCCGTCCCATGACTGTATCGCCAACGTCATCTCACGACTCCAGCCGAAGGCATTCCTGGCCTGTTTCCTCGGCTGGACGCGCGCGGTTGCCGAAGCCACCGGCGGGGAGGTCGTCGCGGTCGACGGCTAGCGCGCGCGGTTCGCGCGATCGGCACCGCGGCAAGCAGGCGCTGCATATGTGGTCAGCGCTTGGGGCTGCCGCAACCGTCTGGTGCTGGGACAAGAGGCCACCGACGAGAAGTCCAACGAGATCACGGCCATTCCCAAGCTGCTGGAACTGCTCGAGTTCAAGGGCTGCATCGTGAACATCGATGCGATGGGCTGCCAGACCAAGATCGCCGCGCAGATCGTCGGCCAAGGCGGAGACTGCGTGCTTGGTCTCAAGGGCAATCAGAGTACGCTGCACGAGGAGGTCGAGGAGTTCTTCACCACCGCAAGCGCAGGTGAGTTCGCCAATGTTGTGCACGACCACACCGAGGAGGCCGACAAGGACCACGGACGTCTGGAAGTGCGCCGGTACTGGGTCACCGAAGAGCTGAGCACCCTGTCCGACACCGCGCGTTGGAGCGCCCTGCGCAGCATCGGCCTGGTCGAACGCGAATGCTGGATCGAGGACCGCCATACCGTGGACCGGTGTGTCTTCATCAACTCCATCCCCGCCGATGCGGCCTTGATCATCGTTTGGTCCAAAACCCAGCGCAAGCGCAAGGATAGCTGCGATCTTATCTTTCAAATCAGCGCCTTAAGCCTGGGCGCCTTGCCCCCGCCGGCTGGGTGGGCCAAACGATGATCGAGGCCGCCGATGCCAAGCGCTTTGCCCATGCGGTGCGGGGCCACTGGGGAATCGAGAACGGGTTGCACTGGCGCCTGGATGTCGTCTTCGGCGAAGACGCCAGCCGTATCCGCAAGTGCAACGCACCGGCGATCCTGACCTCGATCCGCCACCTGTGCATGAATCTGTTCGAACACGAGCCCTCCACGCAGCGCTTGGCCCAGAAACGCCGCAAGGCCGCTTGGAATGATGACTACCGTGCCAAAGTGGTGCTCGGCTGAGGATTTAAATGCGCTCGCCCTGCGAGCCCCCTCCAGCACATCTTGTCGATACTGCTCCCATGGTGGACACTACCACGCGGTCCGTGACAAGCATGGCTGGCAGTCGTGGGCATGGGCAGGGAGAACGAAGCGAGTCAGTTTGCTTCGGCGGGGTTGAAGCCAGCCTGGGGCATCCGAGATGGCGTCTCCGCAAGAACGCGATAGGAATCACCGTGACGCGCCATCCGGTCTATAAAATAAAAGGCATTCGCCACTCACCA
>SACH01000414.1 GCA_009928645.1 Gammaproteobacteria bacterium
TGGGCTGGAGCAATCCCCGGGGCGAGCCCTGCCTGGGCAGCGCCCGCCGGGCGCTGGCCGAACTCAACCGGCGCGGCGCCGTTACCTTGCCCGCGGCGACCCCCTTCCCGGCGCCGCCCCGCCCGACACCCCCACCGGCCACCGCGGAGCCGGTGGCCGAAGTGGCGGGCGACCTGGCCACCCTGGGGCCCATCGACCTGATTGTGGTGACCACGGCCACGGAGCGTGACACCTACCACCAGCTCATGGCCCAGCATCCCCTGGGGGATAAGCCCCTGTGTGGCGCCCAGTTGCGCTACCTCTTTCAGAGTGCCCAGGGCTACCTGGGCGCCGCCGCCTTTCAGTCGGCCAGCTTCGCCCTGAAGGATCGCGACCACTGGATCGGCTGGAACGAAGCCACCCGCCGCGGCAACCTCGCCCGGGTGGTGGCCAATGCCCGCTTCCTGATCCGTCCGGGGGTCACGGTCCCCCACCTGGCCTCGCACCTCTTGGGCCAGTTGGCCCGGCGCCTGCCCGGAGACTGGGAAGCGCGGTATGGGGTGCGGCCCCTGCTGCTGGAGACCTTTATCCATCCCGACCATGAGGGCACGTGCTACGCGGCGGCCGGCTGGGAACGCATTGGCCACAGCGCCGGCCGCCGGGACGGCGTCGCCAAGGCCCTGTGGGTCCGCCCCCTGACGGATGCTGCCCGCCAACACCTGCGCCAGGGGGCGGCCCGACGGCCCAGCGAGCGTCCCCAGACACCCGTTTCCTGGGCCGAGGAAGAATTTGGCGGCCTCCCGGTCTGGGATGCCCGCCTCAAGCAACGGCTGTATCATTTGGCGGTGGACTTCTGGGGCGATGCCCAGTCGCGCAGCCTCACCCGCCGCTGCGCCGACCGCGCCCGGACGGTCGCCGCTTATCGTTTCTTCCAAAACCCCAGGATCAACATGCAGGTCGTGCTTGGCGCCCACCGTGAGGCGGTCATCGAACGGATGAGCGCACACCCCCTGGTGCTGGTGCCCCAGGACACCACCACGCTCAACTACACCGGCCATCGCGATACGGCGGGGCTGGGACCGATCGGGAGCAAGGTCGAGGGTGGCCCCGTGGGCCTGGTACTGCACAACAGTCATGCCTTCACCCCCGCGGGCGTGCCGCTGGGGGTGGTGAGCGCCGAGTGCTGGGCGCGCGATCCCGCAGAGCATCAGACCCGTCGGGAACCCGCGGTGCGGGAAAGCGGTAAATGGCTGGCGGCCTACCGCACCTTGCAGGAGATGGCCCCGCGCGTGCCGAACACCACCCTGGTGAGTATCGGCGATCGCGAGGCCGATCTGTTCGAACTGTTCGCCCTGGCGCGCGATCCCGCCAGTCCGCGCCTGTTGGTGCGGGCGAACCGCGGCCGGCAGCGCCAGGTGATGAGCGCTGAGCGGCTGACGCCCTTGTGGGACCACATGGAGCGTCTCGAAGTGGCGGGGCGCCTCACCCTGGCCCTGCCGCGCCGCGGCGCCCAACCGGCGCGCACCGCCGAGTTGGAGCTGCGCTTTGGGCCGGTGACGCTTAAGCCACCCCGTCATCTTCAGGAACCGCCGCTCGCGCTCTGGGCGGTGTCGCTGCGGGAAGCAACCCCACCCGCGGGCAGCGAGGGGGTGGACTGGCGGTTGCTGACCAATGTCGCCACCACCGACCTGGCGGCGGCCCAGGAGCGGGTGCGCTGGTATGGCGCCCGCTGGGGTATCGAGGTGTTTCATCGCACCCTCAAGACCGGCTGCCAGATCGAGGAGCGCCAACTGGGCTTCGTCGCGCGCCTGGAAAACTGTCTGGCCATCGATCTGGTGGTGGCCTGGCGCATCTATTACCTGACCCTGCTCGGGCGGATGGACCCTGACGCGCCCTGCACCCTGTTCTTTCAGGACCCGGAATGGCAGGCGCTGTATAGCTGGTTTCATAAGACGACTGTCGTGCCGGCAACGCCACCCACCCTGCAAGAGGCGACCCGCTGGATCGCGATCAAGGGGGGCTTCCAGGGGCGCAAGGCCGACGGCCATCCCGGGACGGAGGTGCTGTGGCATGGCTTGCAGAAGCTGGACGTGGCGATCGAGATGTATCTCATCTATCGTCCCGAGGAGCGGGTAGGCTGGCGCGAGGAGTATCCGCCGGGGTATTTGCGGCCGCCGCCGGAGGATACTTCGTGAGGCAGGGATGGAGTCAAGTATGTGTAAAGGTCAG
>SACH01000415.1 GCA_009928645.1 Gammaproteobacteria bacterium
GGGCCAGTCCTCGCTCAGGGCCGGGAGATCCGGCGGCTGGGGCCCATAGACCCCGCCGGAACTGACCAGCAGCAAGCGTTTGGCCCCGACCCTGACCCCGAGATCAAGCAGGTTCCGGGTCCCGGCGACGATCTGCCAGAAGCGCTCCAGGGGCGTGAGCCGTGGGCCTAGGGTAGAATCGGCCGCGGCATGGAGGATGTGCGTGAAGTCCCCCGCCTGCGGCAGAGAGGTCGGGTCCTCAATATCACCGGCATGGAACCGCAGCCAGGGCAGGCCCGTGAACTCGGGATAACGGACCAGGAAATTGCGCGGGTCCCGGGAGAGAACCGTCACGCCCAGACCGGGAGGGGCCTGGGCCGCGCCCCCGGACCGCTCCGGCAGCCACTGGCGCAACAGGGACCGGCCGAAAAAGCCGGTGCCGCCGGTCAACAACAGGTTGCAGTCGTCCATTTTGACAATTCTGTGGCAACAAAGACGATGGAATACACTTATGACCTACCCGCTGCCGCGGAAAGACACTACCAGGATGGCTGCAAGCTGCTCGAAAACAGTCGGCTGGACAATGCGGGGTACCATTTTGGGCTGGCCGCCGAGTGCGCCGTCAAGCAGGGATTGGCCAATGCGGGTGTGACGGCCAGTGACGGCTTCCGCTTTTTATTTGCCCACTTGGCGCGCTTCGCGCGCTGTGACGAAGATGACTGGTTAGTACGGTTCCGGCTGATCCATGCCAAAGCACCAGAGGATGCCAAGCTACAAGAGGCGTTCCGGGATCAAGCCTTCGACATCTTCCGTGAGTTTCTCTACCACCCCGTGGTCTTGACCGATGAAACCGGTGCCGCCCTGCTGACCGAGGAGGGGGAGCGCTTGACCGTCGAAGAGTACTCCCCCGATGCCCAAGAGGCACCGCATTACGCCTGGCCCATCCTGCGCGATGCCAACTACTACTATGCCGATCCTCTGGCCAACCCCGACCTGCTGGAGCCGTCTTACTACCTGAACAGTCACCGCCACCTATTGGACGGCATCCTTACCTTGCGCGGCGCAGCGGAAGGCACAGTTCCATGAGCGCTCAACCGGTTGATAACCCGATGGTGTTACGTCAAGCCATCGCCGGCCTGACCCCAGCCACCAGCCACGATGCGACGAGCCCGCCGGCACTGCGCCAGATTTATGCGCCCGCCGGCCACGAATCGGCCCTCGATCCCGAACGGCCCTTGGTCATCGGCGGTCGTGGCGTCGGCAAGAGCTTTTGGTCGGCGGTACTGCTAGATGCCAACGCCCGGGCCTATGTCGCCACCCGGTATCCGCGGTTGGCTCTGGAGCGGTGCGAGGTCGCGCTCGGTTTCGCCGGGGTCGACATGGATGCCCACCAGGCACCAAGCCGGGAGCTGCTCGACGAACTGATCGAGCGCGATGGCTTCTCGCCCGAACAGGTCTGGCGCGCCGTTATCCTGGGAGCCGTCAACCGTGGCTTGAAGCTTGGTTTGCCGTCCAGGCTCGGTGGTCCCGAGGGGCTCGCCGCTTGGGTGCAAGCGGACGCGGAGCGATCACAGAACGTACTTCGCCAGGCTGATGACCGCTTGCTCCGTCACGGGCAACGCCTCGTCATCGTCTTCGACGCCCTCGACCGCGTCGGTCAGGTCTGGCCAGAGGTACGCGAGCGCACCCAGGCCCTGCTGCGAGTGGTCCTGGCGATGCGGCCCTACCGCACCATCAAGCCGAAGGTCTTTCTTCGCGCCGACCAGGCTGAGGACCGTGCCATTGTCGCCTTTGCCGATGCCTCCAAACTGCTCGGCGCCAAAGTCGACCTCCTGTGGGAACGCATGGATCTTTACGGCCTGCTGTTCACTTTACTGCTCCACGATGAGCAGGCAGGTCCTATCTTTGCCCAGCTTATTACCCGCGCGACTGGCATCCTCGCGGGGATCAGCAAAGGTCAACCGAGATTACCCGCCGAACTCATGGTCGTGGAGGAAAAGCAGGAAGCCTTGTTTGTAACCCTCGCCGGACGGTACATGGGTGGCAACGCCCGTCGTGGCAAGACATATACCTGGCTTTACAATCATCTGGCGGACGCCTTCGGTCGCGTCAGCCCGCGCACCTTCCTCGAGGCCCTGCGCCATGCCGCCAGATATCCGGTCCACGACCAGAAATTGGTGTTATCGCCCAAAGGCTTGCAGGCTGGAATCCAGGGGGCATCCG
>SACH01000416.1 GCA_009928645.1 Gammaproteobacteria bacterium
GGCGAGGCCTTCAAGCTGGCGGCGGAGGCCTACCGCATCGACCTCGCCTACCTCTTCGACCCCATGATGGCGGTCCACACCGCCAACGTCGAACCCCTGCCGCACCAGATCACCGCCGTTTACGAATCCCTGCTGCCACGCCAGCCCCTGCGCTACCTGCTGGCCGACGACCCCGGCGCCGGCAAGACCATCATGGCCGGCCTCTACATCCGCGAGCTGGACCTGCGCGCCGACGCCCGCCGCGTGCTCATCGTCGCCCCCGGCAGCCTGGTCGAGCAGTGGCAGGACGAACTGGCGGAAAAGTTCGGCCTCGCCTTCACCCTCTTCTCCCGCGAGCTGGTCGAGCAAACCCACGGCGGCAACCCCTTCGACGCCCACGACCACCTCATCGCCCGCGTCGACCAACTGGCCCGCGCCGAGGACCTGCGCGACCTGCTCGCCACCACGCGCTGGGACCTGGTGGTGGTGGACGAGGCCCACAAGCTCTCCGCCAACTACTACGGCACCAAGCTCAACAAGACCAAGCGCTTCTTGCTGGGGGAACTGCTGGGCTCCATCACCCGCCACTTCCTGCTGATGACCGCCACCCCCCACAACGGCAAGGAGGAGGACTTCCAGGTCTTCCTCTCGCTGCTGGACGCCGACCGCTTCTACGGCAAGTTCCGCGACGGCGCCCACAAAGTGGACGTCTCCGACCTCATGCGCCGCATGGTCAAGGAAGAGATGCTGCGCTTCGACGGCAGCAAGCTCTTCCCCCCGCGCCGCGCCTACACCGTCAACTACCGCCTCTCCGACCGCGAGGCCGCCCTCTACGCCGCCGTCACCGACTACGTCAAGACCGAGTTCGCCAAGGCCGACGCGCTGGCCGACGGCAAGCGCAAGGGCACCGTCGGCTTCGCCCTCACCACCCTGCAACGGCGCCTCGCCTCCAGCCCCGAGGCCATCTACCAGTCCCTGCGCCGCCGCCGCCACAAGCTCCAGCGCCGGGTCGAGGAGGAACGGCTCCAGCAACGCGGCCACGCCCTGGCCGAGACCCTGAACGGCATCCCCGGCCTGCCCGGCGACCTGTGGGAGGCCGCCGAGGCCCTCACCGCGGAAGAATACGAGAACCTGGAAGAGACCCTGGTCGACCAGGCCACCGCCGCCCAGACCATCCAGGAACTGGAGGCCGAGATCCTCCTCCTCACCGCCCTGGAGGAACAGGCGCGCCAACTGGTCCACGCCGGCCAGGACCGCAAGTGGGACGAACTCTCCCGCCTCCTGCAGGACACCCCGGAGATGCGCGACGCCGGCGGGCGCCAGCGCAAGCTGATCCTCTTCACCGAGCACCGCGACACCCTCAACTACCTGGCGGTGCGCATCCGCGGCCTGCTGGGCAGCGAGGCGGCCGTGGTCCTCATCCACGGCGGCATCAAGCGCGAGGAACGACGCAAGGTCCAGGAACTGTTCCGCAACGACCCCGAGGCCCGCCTGCTGCTGGCCACCGACGCCGCCGGCGAGGGTGTCAACCTGCAGAACGCCAACCTCATGGTCAACTACGACCTGCCCTGGAACCCCAACCGCCTCGAACAGCGCTTCGGCCGCATCCACCGCATCGGCCAGACCGAGGTCTGCCACCTGTGGAACCTGGTCGCCGCCGAGACCCGCGAGGGCGACGTCTTCCAGCGCCTGTTCGACAAGCTGGAGGTGGAGCGCGCCGCCCTCGGCGGGCGGGTGTTCGACATCCTCGGCGAGGTCTTCGAGGAGAAAAGCCTTAAGGACCTGCTCATCGAGGCCATCCGCTACGGCGCCGATCCCACCGTCCAGGCCGACCTTCTGGCCCGGGTCGAGGGCGCCCTCGACACCCAACATATTCAGGACATCCTCCAGCGCAACGCCCTGTGCGAGGAGGTCATGGACGAGCAGCGCCTGTTCGCCGTCAAGGCCGAGATGGAGCGGGCCGAGGCGCGCAAGCTTCAGCCCTACTTCATCCGCGCCTTCTTCACCCAGGCCTTCCAGCGCTGGGGGGGCGAACTGCGCCCCCGCGAGGCCGGCCGCTTCGAGATCCCCCACGTCCCCGCCAGCCTGCGCGAGCGCGACCGCCAGATCGGCGGCCGCGACCCCCGCTACCCCGCCCCGGTGCTGCGCCGCTACAACCGGGTCTGCTTCGACAAGCAGTACCTGCGCCTCCCCGACCGGGTGGGCGCCGAGCGGGCCGAG
>SACH01000417.1 GCA_009928645.1 Gammaproteobacteria bacterium
CGGAGAACGATACTGGTAATCAAAGCCCCAAGGATCTTTAGGGACTTGAGTCTTCTTCAGGTAAGGACCGTTCCAATTGGCGGCCCCAGCGGTATTTTCCACCAGCGCCTGAAGACCATCGTTGCTCGTCGGATAGCGGCCCACCTCCAGGCGATAAATATCCAGCGCCGCCGACAGGTCCTCTATCTGGATCCGGGCCGTCTTAGTCTTGGAGCTGCCGAGGGTCTTCATCACCTGCGGACCTACTAAGCCGACGAGAAGGCCCAGAATGGCTAGGACGACCAGGAGCTCAACCAGGGTAAAGCCTCGCCGCTGAGGACCGATCTTGTTTTTCTTTTCTTCGCCCGGGACAATCCTGGGTGTGATGGATGCAGTGACATTCATTGGGAAGCCTTCCTACTGTAAACCTTAAGTTAACGCCCGGGGTTCATTTTAACCCAGGCCGGACGCGTATCTCGGTGGTGCCAGACAGGATGCGCATTTTTTACATCACCAACTCGTTGGCCCCCAAAATCGGGACGATGATAGAAATGATAATGCCCGCAACGATGATACCCAGGCCAATGATCAGGGCCGGCTCGAGCAGGGTGAGCAACCGCTTGACGCTTGCCTGGGTTTCCTTGTCATAGATATTGGCCACCTTGGCCAGCATGGTATCCAGGGCACCGGATTCCTCACCAACGCGGACCATCTGCAAGGCCATCTGCGGCAGGATCTCGCGCTGGGTGAAAGGCTGAGCCAGGCCACGACCATGCTTGAGATCTTCGCTGGCCTCGTTCATCAGGCCGGCTAGTTTGCGGTTATTAACCACCTCCTTGGCCAGAGTGAGGGCACTGAGCAGCGTTAGGCCATTCTTGAGCAACGTGGAGAGAGTGTGGCAGAACCGCGCCGTCTCCAACTTCCAGATCAGGTCACCAAAGAGGGGTAAGCGCAGGATGCGACTATCGAAACGGTCACGTACCTCCGGCTTGGCCAGGGCCTTTTCGACCAGAACGGCAGTGATCGCGATCAGGACTAAAAGCGCCCACCAGAAGTCACGAAAGAAATCCCCCACCCCCATGACGATCCGGGTCGGCAAGGGGAGAGCGGCACCCATGTCCTGAAAGAGGACCGCAAACTGCGGCACCACGAACACCAGCAACAGGATCACCGACAGACCTGCGACCACCAGCAGGATCAAGGGATAGACCAGAGCGGAGATGACCGTCTCCCGCAGATCGGCAGTCTTCTCCAGATACTCCGCCAGGCGCCCTAGGACGGCGTCCAGGGCACCGCTGGATTCCCCCGCTCGCACCATGTTGATGTAGAGACGTGGAAACTGCCCCCCCTGATGTTCCAGGGCAGCGGAAAAGGTCGCTCCGCCACGGACCCGACTCTGCAGGTCCTCCAAAACCCGGATGATGCGCTCTTCATCACCCAATTCGATCAGAATTTGCAGGGAGCGATCCAACGTCAACCCAGCCTCTAACAGCGTCGACAGTTCCCGGGTTAGGCCGCCGATCTCCTTGGTGGTCAAATTCTGGCGCCGGCGACTGGAAAAGAGGTGGTCGCGTATCCCGCCAGCACGGCGGGTTGCGAGGGGGATCAGACCCTCCTGTTGGAGATGGCGGATGACCGCCGCCTCGTCCGGGGCCTCCACCTGCCCTTCCACGGCTTCGCCGTCCATGCGCACGGCCTTATAGAAGAAATTGGCCATCAGACTCGGTTTCCTGGCACCTCAGCGCATCACAGTTCAGTACGGGGGACCTGGTTCGAGCTTGCTAGACCAGGCAGGTGGGGGTGCCTGCACTCCCGGCATCTTCATCCTAGTGCTCCTCGGCCACACGCAGGACCTCTTCCAGTGTCGTACGCCCATCCAGACACTTGCGCAGACCGTCCTGATACATGGTCGCCATGCCCTCCTGGATGGCGATGCGTGAAATTTCGGTCGCGGTGGCATGGTCGAGCACCGCCCGACGAATGGTATCCGACATGCGCAGCACCTCGGTGATGACCAGACGACCATGGTATCCGGTGGCATTACACCGCTCGCAACCTGGCGCCCGGTAGAGTTGGGTCGCATCCACGTCCGCCCCAAGGGCCTTGCGGATCTTGGCGCTGACCTCCGGCAGGGGTTCATAACGCTCGCGACAATAGGGGCAGAGGCGCCGCACCAGGCGCTGGGCGAGGATGCCGTTGATGGTGGAGGTCA
>SACH01000418.1 GCA_009928645.1 Gammaproteobacteria bacterium
ATGAGCGCCGTAGTGGTCCACGAACTTGGCCAGGTATTGGGTCAGGAGCCCCAGATTGCACAGCGGTCCTTCATCGCCGTCGGGGGGCAGCTCAAGCATTGTCTTGAAGTGCTGGAACATGCCGAGCTGGTAGAAGAGATCGAGCAAGGACCAGTCGATGGCGGTAGCCCGGTTGATGACATAGCCGAGTGCGAAGGGATGACCTTCCGCCAGCCGTGTCCGGGCGAGGTGGTCGAAGGGCACGCGCGACAAGGTCCGGCGCGCCTGGTCGGAGAGCCCCTGAGTTGCCGCAAGGGGCTTCATCCTGTCCGGGTCGTAGGGGCCATCCCTGTCCCAGTGGTGGGCCTGGACGGTGGCGGTCAACTGGTCGTAATCGGCGATGACCGTCGCGATCTCAGCCTGCTTACCCGCAATGAACGTCGTCAGCCCCGGGTCGGCCGCACGGAGGGTTTCGCCGCGCGTTTCGGCCGCCGTGATCCAGTCATGAAAGGCCTGGTAGTCCCCAGCGGCGAATTCTGCGTTGTAGTCCGGTTTGCCAAAGATCAGCAGCACGATGCCGAAAAAATCGGTGATCTCGGGCAATTCCAGAAAGCGACTGGCGCGGGGGGTGCATAGACCTTGAGCCCGACGGCTTCCAAGGCGGTTTTCATCCGCTCCACGCAGGCGGCCTTGAGCGAGGGAAAGAGAAAGGCGATCTGGTTCGGGTCGGCGACTTTCTTCTCCTTCAGCAGACGCACCACCAGTCCGGCAATCTCCGCGGCGACCGCCTCGGCGCGGGCGGGCGTGCTGGCAACCACCGTGGGCGCCTGGTCTTGGCGCTGGGCCTTGATCTGCTTGGGGATGCGGTATTCTTGGTGGCCATCCGGAGGGGCGTGTCGCCAATCCTCCTGGTCCATGAACGCCCGGTAAAAGGCGACGATGCGCTCGCTGGAGCGGTAGTTGGTGTTCAGGTCGATCTGTGCGGGCTCTTTGTTCAGGTAGCGCCGGCAGCGCGCGGGGAACTGCACAAAATTCTCCACCGTCCCCCCCCGAAAGCGGTAAAGGGCCTGATCGTCATCACCGACCACGCACAGGTTGCCCTGACCCTTGGCGAGGGTGAAGAAGAGCTGTTCCTGGATGGCGTTCGTGTCCTGGTACTCATCGATGATGACATGACGGAAGACAGCGCCTGCCTGGGATGAGCCGTTCAGGGTCCGCAGCGCCGCTTGTTGCAGAAGCGAAAAATCGACCTTGGCCGGACCTTGCGCGGGGGTCAGGCTGTTCAGGTAAGCCTGGTAGAGAGCCTCCATGCGGCGGAGACCCCCATTCTCCTGGCAAAAATGCCGGAGGGCATCGGGGGTCAGCGATTCTTCGGAAAAGCGGTTGAAGAGACTGATCGCGGCCGACAGGGCCTTGTGTTTGGAGGCGGATTGGTGCCCGTTGAGGAACAGCGTCACCGCCTCGTCAGCCTTTCCGGTGTCAATTCATCATCGCCGAACTCTGCCACCCAGCCATTCCAGGAACGGGAGAAGTGCAGATACTGATCCAGGTCGTCGAGGAGCGCGGGGGCGCGGGGGCGCGGGGCCGGTACCCCGGGGGGTGGAAGCGCCGATCGGTGATCAGTTTCTGACAGAGCGAATGGACCGTCCCGACATACATCTTGCTCAGATCGTAAGGGGTCCCGGTGCGGGTGCTGGCGGTACCCAGATAGGCACGCAACCCCTCCTTGAGTTGCAGGGCGGCCTTTTCGGTGAAGGTGCTGAGGAAGATCGCCTCGGGCTTGACGCCCTGGTCCACGATCAATCCCAAGGTGCGCCAGAGGAGGACCCGGGTCTTACCGGAACCCGGCCCCGCCGTCAGAAAGAGGGGACCGGCGGTATGCTGGATGGCTTGCTGCTGGGCCTCATTGGGCGTGAATCCTGCTGCTTGGTAGATCGTGGCGATAGGCATTTTGCGCTCCCCCTGGAAAAGCTCCGTTACTTTAGATCAACCGTTCCAAACCGGGCTCAGGCAGCGGGGACAGCGTCTGATGAATTTTCCCCACGTGAGCATTGGACGTGACCAACGGCTGGCCCGTCAATACCCGGCCTGTGATGCTGGCTTCCGACCACGTAACCGTTCAGACCCCCGGCTGAGGCAATGGCGCCAGAGGCAAGCCCCTGCGGCGGTCAGCGATCGCCGTGACCAGGTAAGTCCAGGGTGAGTGGCCG
>SACH01000419.1 GCA_009928645.1 Gammaproteobacteria bacterium
CGGGCCACTTTGGCGCCGATGGTGACTGCGAGGTTGCTCTCCCTGCCCAGGATTCCGGCTTCCCGGCCGGAATGACGGGAGGAACGGCGGCGTTGGCTTTCCCTGCCCTGGCTTCCGGCCTCCCGGCCGGAATGACGAGGGAAACGGCGACCTGGCTTTTCCTGTAGCTTTCCCTGCCCTAGATTCCGGCTTCCTGCCCTGGATTCCGGCTTCCTGGCCGGAATGACGGCGGGGTTCCCCTGGCCCCGCCACCGCACCACCCAGCGGTGAAATCCATGGGGCGTCAAGCGCGCGATCAGCGGCACAGAAAGGGCCGATCCTCGAACCTGTCCGTCAGATGGCCACCTTCCACGCCCGCAGCAGACCAACTGTTTGCGTGAGGCCTTGCTTGAGCAGCGTGTCCAGGTACTCGTCGGCCGTCTTCGGCGGATGCTTGAGCGACCGGCGGTGATTGGCGGCCGCCTCGCACACCTGACCCGGGTGCAGGTCGAACAGGTCGAAGATGAAGTCGTCGGGATGCTGGGCAGCTAAGTTGTAACGCGTAAGCTGCTCTGGCGGGAAGTCCTTCAGATTGAACGTCACGATCAGGCTCGCACCGCTGTGGATGGCGGCGGCTACTACATGACGGTCGTCCTCGTCCGGTAGCATCACGGACGGGATCAGATGCTCGAAACCGGTGACGAGGCAGTCCCGCACGTGGGCATTCATCAGCGTGCGGGTGCGCATCAGGATGTCGGGCTTCAAGTCCGGCCGCTGGGCCAGGAGGTTTTTTATCCACTCATCGTGGATCATGTCGCTCCAGCGCGCCCGGAACAGATCCGTCAGCGCCAAGCGCATCAGGAAGTCGCGCAGCGGCGCAGGGTAGAGCACGCACGCATCGTAGACGACGGTGAAGTGCGAGCTCATGCATAGCCCATCTTGAGCGCCTGGGCCTGCTCCGCCAAGGCATCGAGCGCCTTGCCGCGCTCGGCGTCGATGCGCTCCTTGTAGGCGACCACGTCCTGGTAGCGGACGCGACGATGGGTGCCGATCTTGTGGAACGTGATCTCGCCCCGCTCCAGCAGTTGCACCAGGAACGGGCGCGAGACATTGAGCACGTCCGCGGCTTCCTGCGTCGTGAGTTCGGCATGGATCGGGATGATACTGACCGCGTTGCCCTCGCCAATCTCGGTCAGGACATCCACGAGCAGACGCAGCGCCGACACCGGCATGCGCACCGCATGGGCTGAGCCCTGGTCGTCGAAGATCTCGATCCGCTGCGTCTCGGCGCGGGTTTGCAGATGGGCCGACAGTGCCCGGCCGCTCTCCCGGGCGAGCGCGACCTCTTCTGCCGTCGGCAGCGGGCGGGTGGGTGACAGAGTGGTCATGGCAGCCTCCTAGGTGCTTCAAACAGCGTCATGGGCGGACATATAACCGAAATAAACGAAAGAGACAATACCCTCTCCGCGCCGGTCGATTAGCCCGGCTGGCGCCATGCTACCACCCACAACACCCGCCACCAGGCCAAACCCGGGACCCGATTCACCACCCGCTTGTAGAGCCAGCCGAGGAGATCGGTCGGCGCCGCAAACCGCGGGTACGCCGGCCGGCCTTCGATCAAGTCGACCCGCACCATCTCCAGCCCCGCCCCGGCTGCCAGCGCGCGCGGATCCCCGGGAGTATTCGCCCGGTAACGGGTCGGAATGACGGCGCTCTGCCGTCATCCCGGCCGGAATGACGAAGCATTGCCAGACCAACATCTGCAAGTGGGACCGGGGCTTCTCCACGCCCACCGTGGATCAGCTCCTGGTGCTCGCCTCGGCCCTGGGCACCACGCCCGGAGAACTGGTCAGTGGCCTTACTCTCCTACCCAAGACCCCGACGCCGCCCGCCTGTGCCGCGCCTTCGCCGCCCTGTCCGGCAGCGCCCGCCGCTGGCCCGCCCCGGCGGACCTCCTCGACCACCTCCCGGCCAAGCCCCAGCCCCCGGCCCTGCCCGCGCCCCCCCGCGGCCGCACCGGCGCCGCACACCTGCAAGCCATGAAAGACCTCATCGCCCGGGCCACCAAGACCCTGCCCGGCACCACCCCCCGGAGCAAACAGCCATGACCTACCAATTCTCCGCCCGCAGCTACCGCAACCTCCACGGCGTGCGCCCGGAACTCGTCGCCGTCGCCACCTTAGCGCTCGCGCGCAGCGAGATCGACTT
>SACH01000019.1 GCA_009928645.1 Gammaproteobacteria bacterium
CGCCAGGGCAACAAGGGCGCCAAGGCCCTGTGGCAACTGGTGGGTGACCGGGAGTGGGACGGGGTGCGGATCGACCGCGACACCCAGATGTGGAACACCGGCATCACCGCCGTCTCCGCCGCCAATAGCCCTCTGGTCAAGAAATCCCTGGCCGTCTGTGACGCCATGCTGGCGGCGGGCATCAGCCACCGCCTGACCGAGCAGATCGCCATGAGCGCCGTCCTTTCTGGCGGCGGTCGCGCCCGGGAGATCAACGTCAAGGGTCAGCCACCCTACAATGCCCACTACTGGGGCAACAAACGCGGCTGGCGGGAGCAGATTACCGGCCACCTGGCCAGCATCCATCACCGCGGCCTGACCCTGGCGGAGGCCGTCGACTATTTCCGCGACCATCCCGTCACCTGCCCCACCCACGTCAAGCGGACGCGCAAATGGCATCGCTACTTCGGCGTTCAGCCGGTCCGCTGAGAGACTTAACAGCCTCATCCCAATCATGTTCACCGACAGTTCCATCCTCATCACCGGGGGCACCGGCTCCTTTGGCCGGGCCTTCGTCAAGACGGTCCTCGACGCCCATCCCCGCACCAAACGCTTGGTGATCTACAGCCGCGACGAGCTCAAGCAATACGAGATGTCGCAGCGGTTCGATCCCGCCCGCTACCCCTGCCTGCGCTACTTCATCGGCGACGTGCGGGATTACAGCCGCCTCAAGCGCGCCCTGGAGGGGATCGACACCGTCGTCCACGCCGCCGCCCTGAAACAGGTCCCCGCCGCCGAGTTCAACCCCTCGGAATTCATCAAGACCAATATCCTCGGCGCCCAGAACCTGGTCGACGCCTGTCTGGAATCGGACGTCAGGAACGTCATCGCCCTCTCCACCGACAAGGCCGCCGCGCCCATCAACCTCTACGGCGCCACCAAGCTTTGTTCGGACAAGCTGTTCACCGCCGCCAACAACATCCGTGGCGGCCGGGACATCCGCTTCGCCGTGGTGCGTTATGGCAACGTCCTCGGCAGCCGCGGCTCAGTGGTGCCCTTCTTCCTCGAACGGCGCAAGACCGGGGTCCTGCCCATCACCGACCCGGAGATGACGCGCTTCAACATCTGCCTTCAGGAAGGGGTGGATATGGTCCTCTGGGCCCTGCAGAACGCCCACGGTGGCGAGATCTTCGTCCCCAAGATCCCCAGTTACCGCGTCACCGACCTGGCCCAGGCCATCGGCCCGGAGTGCGAGCACCCCATCGTCGGCATCCGCCCCGGGGAGAAGCTCCACGAGGAGATGATCACCGCCAGCGACAGCTTCAACACCGTCGACCTCGGCCCCTATTACGCCATCCTGCCCATGGCGGCCAAGTACAGCGTCGACCAGTATTGCGAGCGCAGCGGCTGCCCGCCGGTCTCCCCCGGCTATGCCTACAACAGCGGCACCAACCCCCACTTCCTCACCGTGGACGAACTGCGCCACCTGGTCTCCCGGGAGATGAACGTCAGCCTCTAATGCGCGATCAACCCCTACCAACCCCTGTTCCACGGCAAAGCGACTGGGCAAGACGCGGTTTGGCTCTTAGCCGCCCGTCGTTTTCCACACCGGCCACCTAACAACCACGCCCATCCATGACCACGGCTCCCTGAACGCCGCGCCGGACCCCGCCCCATGATCCCCTACGGTCGCCAAGCCATCACCGAGGCCGATATCGCCGCGGTCACCGCCGTGCTGCGCTCGGATTTCCTCACCCAGGGCCCAGCGGTGCCGCGGTTCGAGCAGGCGGTCGCCGCCTACTGTGGCGCCGCCCACGGCGTAGCGGTCAACTCCGCCACCAGCGCCCTGCACCTCGCCTGCCTGGCCCTGGGGCTGGGGCCGGGCGACTGGCTGTGGACCTCCCCCAACACCTTCGTCGCCTCCGCCAATTGCGGGCGTTATTGCGGCGCCCGGGTGGACTTCGTCGACATCGACCCGCACACCTACAACCTCGACCCCGCGTCCCTGGCCGTCAAGCTGGAACAGGCAGAGCGCCAGGGCCGGCTGCCCAAGGTGGTGGTCCCGGTAGACTTCGCTGGCCAGCCCTGCGACCTGGCGGCCATCGCCACCCTGGCCCGGCGCTATGGCTTTCGCGTCATCGAGGATGCCTCCCATGCCATTGGCGGGCGTTACATGAGCGAGCCCATCGGCAATGGCCGCCATGCCGACATCACGGTGTTCAGCTTCCATCCGGTCAAGCTAATCACCACCGGCGAGGGCGGCCTGGCTACCACCAATGACCCGGACCTGGCCGCGCGCATGGCCCGCCTGCGCAGCCACGGCATCAGCCGCGACCCCGCCGAGATGCAAGGGGAGATCCAGGGCGAATGGGGTGGGGCCTGGTACTACCAGCAACTGGAGCTGGGCTTCAATTGCCGGCTGACGGACATCCAGGCCGCCCTGGGCTACAGTCAGTTACAGCGCCTTGATGAGTATGTCGCCCGCCGCCAGCGCCTGGCCGAACGCTACGACCGGTTGCTGACGGATCTGCCCCTGCGGCTGCCCTACCGTGATCCCGCCCATCTGTCCGCCCTGCACCTCTACCCGGTGCAGGTCCCCGGGGACCGGCGTCGGGTGTTCGACGCCCTGCGCCAGGCGGGCATCGGCGTCAACGTCCACTATATCCCGGTCCATACCCAGCCGGACTATGCCCGTTTCGGCTTCCGGCGTGGCGATTTCCCCGTTGCCGAGGCCTACTATGAGCGGGCCATCAGCCTGCCCCTCTACCCGCTCCTGACCGAGGCGGAACAGGATCAGGTCGTGGCGGCCCTGCGCGACACCTTGGCCTGACCTCATCGGGGGCACCTTATCTGGCGCAATTGTGATCCGGGGCACACGCCGCGGCCCGACTGGACCGGCCGTAGTGATGCCGACGCCTGGCGGTGCCAACACCCCCTTTGAGGACTGCCTCCTTAACAAGGCCATCGAAGGACTGCCGCCTTACAACGCCATCGCCTGACGGGGCGGGCGCTGAAATAGCGAAACCCCTGACGGACCGCGAGAATGGCATCCCCCCTCAGGCCCCCTGCCCTTGCCCGCGGAGTGAACGAATGTCTCCAATCGTCCTTGTCATCGCCGCTCACCCGGACGACGAAGTCCTCGGTTGTGGCGGTACCCTCCTCAAGCTGGCTCGGGCGGGGGCGGAGATCCACCTCGCCTTCCTCGCCGACGGCATCGGGGCACGCAATCCCGACCCCGCTCAACGCCAGGCGGAATTGGACCAACGGCGCGCCGCCGCCCGGGCCGCGGCCGATATCCTGGGCGCGGCCTCGATCCATTTCGACGCTCTACCCGACAACCGCCTGGACAGCGTCCCCCTGCTCGATCTCACCCAGCGGGTCGAGGCCCTCATCGCCCGCTACCGCCCCACCACCCTCTTCACCCACCATGTCGGCGATCTCAACATCGACCATCACCGCACCCATCAGGCCGTGATGACCGCCTGCCGACCGCAGTCTGGCCATCCGGTGCGCACCCTGCTCTGTTTCGAGGTGCCTTCCAGCACCGAATGGCAGCCTCCCGGCTCCGGCACCCCCTTCACCCCCAACTGGTTCGTGGACATCGGCGCCACCCTGGACGGGAAACTCGCCGCCCTCGCAGCCTACGCCGCCGAGGTGCGCGATTGGCCCCATCCCCGCTCTCGCGAGGGCGTCCAATACCTGGCCCGCTGGCGCGGCGCCACCCTCGGCTGCGAGGCCGCGGAGGCCTTCATGCTGGCGCGCCACCTGGGTTGACCAGGCCAGGAACCTCGCGGGAGGTTCCCTGGCTGTTTCATGCCAAGCCCAAAGTACCCGTTACTTTCCTCGATCGGGCAACCAAACACACCCCCTTCCTTCAGCTTCCCGTCATGGCCAATGCCAGGTCGCTCCGCAGCGTCTTTAGCTCAATAAGGCTATTGGCAGGGCCTCTTCGGCGACGTTCGTCACCTTATCCGCCCGGAGACATCAAGGATTCGCTTCTTGGCGCGCAAGGGGAGACCGACGTCATCAGTTGCGAATAGAAAGAACATCGCACCCTATCTCATCACCGCCTGATGCACGGCACCAAACCCCCATCTGAATCCAATAAACATACCGCTCAACCGAACGCAAAGAGAACGCTACGAAGCCTGCTAAACACCATAAAACAAGATACGGAAAATGGATCAAGTTTTAATTAAAAAAAACGACCCCTCCAGCATTTCAGCCGGTATAATGAAGCCCTTCAATGAATAATATTCCTTAATAATCTGAATCTTATTCCTCAGGTGCCCCCCATTTGGGAGCTGATACCCAGATCTTTTCACCAGGCCCCGTTTATGTCTTCATCTCATTCGGTCTTCAGCCCCTGTTGCTATTGAACATACTTGCGCCGGAAGCCCTCAAAGCCTATCATTCGCTCCCCTTGAGAGGCTCGGAATGCGCATAGCGCTTGACTTGGCCCATCATGGCTTGGCGGCGCGGCCATTTTCTCCGCGCACTATTCACCTTTACCCACTGAGACGGGTTTTTCCCGCATTAAAAACTATGGCTTCTCATACACAGGCAATCGAAGCGTTCGTGGCCGAGGTCGTGGCCAAGAACCCCAATGAGCCCGAATTCCATCAGGCCGTTCACGAGGTTGTGCAATCGGTCTATCCAATCTACGAGGCCTCCAGCGCCTATCGCCAGGCGCGCATCCTTGACCGCATGGTCGAACCGGAGCGCGTGATCCTGTTCCGCGTGCCCTGGATCGACGATCAGGGCCAGATCCAGATCAACCGCGGCTACCGCATCGAGATGAACAGCGCCATCGGCCCCTACAAGGGCGGCCTGCGTTTCCATCCCACCGTCAACCTGGGCGTCCTCAAGTTCCTGGCCTTCGAGCAGGTCTTCAAGAACAGCCTCACCACCCTGTCCATGGGCGGCGGCAAGGGCGGTTCCGACTTCGACCCCAAGGGCAAGAGCGACAACGAGGTGATGCGCTTCTGCCAGTCCTTCATGACCGAGCTCTATCGCCATATCGGCCCCGACACCGACGTCCCCGCCGGTGACATCGGCGTCGGTGGTCGCGAAATCGGCTACCTCTTCGGCCAGTACAAGCGCATCGCCAACCGCTTCAACGGCGTCCTCACCGGCAAGGGTCTGTCCTACGGCGGCTCCCTGATCCGTCCCGAGGCCACCGGCTACGGTGCCGTCTACTTCGCCCAGGAGATGCTGGCCACCCGCGGCGAGGGCCTCGAAGGCAAGATCGCCACCGTCTCCGGCTCCGGCAACGTCGCCCAGTTCACGGTCGAGAAGCTCCTGCACGTTGGTGCCAAGCCCATCACCCTCTCCGACTCCGGCGGCACCATCGTTGACGAGGATGGCATCGACGCCGAGAAGCTGGCCTGGGTCATGGACCTCAAGAACGTCCGTCGCGGCCGCATCAGTGAATACGCCAACCGCTATCCCAACGCCCGCTTCCTGTCTGGTCAGCGTCCCTGGGGGGTCAAGTGCGACCTGGCCTTCCCCAGCGCCACCCAGAACGAGATCAACGACAGCGACGCCCGGACGCTGGTCGCCAATGGCTGCGTCTGCGTCTCCGAAGGGGCCAACATGCCCACCACGCCAGAGGGCGTGGAGGTCTTCCTCAATGCCAAGATCCTCTATGGCCCGGGCAAGGCCGCCAACGCCGGTGGCGTCTCGGTCTCTGGCCTGGAGATGACCCAGAACGCCGGGGTCGTCGGCTGGCCGGCCGAAGAGGTCGATATGCGGCTCCATCAGATCATGAAGTCCATTCACGCCAACTGCGTGCGCTACGGTAGCGACGACAGCGGCTTCGTCAACTACGTCAAGGGCGCCAACAGCGCCGGCTTCGTCAAGGTTGCCGATGCCATGCTGGCCCAGGGCTGCGTCTGAGCCTCCGTGAACGGAACCCTGGGTCCTCAGGGCCCAGGCTCTCGGCAGGGGCGGTCCCACTAGGGACCGCCCCTTTTTTATCTCTTGCTAATCCGGTTCCTGGTCTAGCCGGGTCGGGTGACGTCTGGCGGGGGTCGCCGAAAATCCATCCCTGGAGGCTTGGCGGCAGCATCCCTGCGGTCAGCATTCCAGCCAGACGTCCCCCTACCCTCCTCGGCAATCCAAACGTGGCCGCAATAAAACGCTCTGGATCTGTTGCGCTCCGGCACTAGCGCGGCAGATCCGAGCGGCCCATCAGATACTCATCCACCGCCCGGGCGCACTGACGGCCCTCGCGGATCGCCCAGACCACTAGGGACTGGCCGCGGCGCATGTCGCCAGCGGTGAAGACTCGGGGAACGGAGGTGTGGTAGGCCTGGGGGCCTTCGGTGGCGGAGAGGACGTTGCCCCGGCCGTCGAGTTCCACGCGCAGGCTGGCGAGCAGGCCTTCCCGCACCGGATGGACGAAGCCCATGGCGAGGAAGACCAGATCGGCCTTGAGCTCAAACTCCGACTCCGGGACCTCGGTCATGCGCCAGGCGCCGGTCGCGTCCTGGCTCCACTCCACCTTGACGCAGACGATGGCCCGCACCCGGCCCTGGCCATCGTCAAGGAAGGCCTTGGTCGAGACCGACCACAGCCGCTCGCAACCCTCTTCGTGGGAGGAGGAGGTGCGCAGCCGGTTGGGCCAATGGGGCCAGGTGAGGGCCTTATTCTCCTTTTCCGGGGGGCGGGGCAGGATCTCGAGCTGGGTGATGGCAGCGGCACCGTGGCGATTGGAGGTGCCAATGCAGTCGGAGCCGGTGTCACCGCCGCCGATCACCACCACCTGCCGACCCGCGGCGGAAACGTTCTCGTTGCGGTCGCCGGCCACCCAGCGGTTCTGGGGCTGAAGGAAATCGAGGGCGAAATGGATCCCCGCCAGTTCACGCCCGGGGATGGGCAGGTCGCGGGGCTGCTCGGCGCCGCCGGCCAGAACCAGGGCATCGAAGTCGTCCAGCAGCCGGCTGACGGGGAGGTCCACCCCGACGTGGGTCTGGGTGTGGAAGTTGACCCCCTCGGCGTGCATCTGGGCGATACGCCGGTCGATGAGGAACTTCTCCAGCTTGAAGTCGGGGATGCCGTAGCGCAGCAGGCCGCCGATGCGGTCGGCCTTTTCATAGAGGTGGACCTTGTGACCGACACGGGCCAGTTGCTGGGCACAGGCCAGCCCCGCCGGCCCCGAGCCGACCACGGCGATGCGCCGGCCGGTGCGGTGCTCGGGAATCTGGGGCTGGAGCCAGCCCTCCTCCCAGGCGCGGTCGACGATGGCGCATTCGATGGTCTTGATGGTGACCGGACAATCGTCAATGTTGAGGGTGCAGGATGCCTCGCAAGGGGCGGGGCAGATGCGCCCGGTAAATTCCGGGAAGTTGTTGGTGGCGTGCAGCACCTCGCTGGCCCGCTGCCAGTCGCCACGGTAGACCAGATCGTTCCAGTCCGGGATCAGGTTGTTGACCGGACAGCCCTGGTGGCAGAAGGGGATGCCGCAGTCCATGCAGCGCGCACCCTGCTGGCGGACATCCCCCTCGCTCAGAGGGATGATGAATTCCTGGTAATGCTGGAGCCGGTCGGCGACCGGGGCGTAGGCCCGCTCCTGGCGGGCGTATTCCATGAAGCCGGTGGTCTTGCCCATGATGGCGGATCCTCCTAGACGGCCAGGGTGGGGGCGGTCCGCCGCGGGGCGGCGGGGGCGGGGGCGAGCGGGGCCATGGGTGATGCTCCTCCTAGGCGGCCAGGGCCTGGGCGGCCTGGGCTTGCGCGGCGTACAACTGGGTGAGGGCGCGGCGGTAGTCCACCGGCATGACCTTGACGAACTTGGGTAACAGCTCGTCCCACTGGTCCAGGACTCGCTGGGCCACCGGGCTGGCGGTGGCGTCGCGGTGGCGGGTGACGAGCTGGCGCAGGCGGATGGCGTCGAAGCGGGTCAAATCGTGACTGACATCCACCCGGCCGTGGGCCGCCAGGTCGCCACCCTGGTGGTAGCGCGCCTCCAGGGCGTCATCCTCCGGGGGGATGGGCTCCAGCTCCACCATGGCCTGGTTGCAGCGTTGGGCAAAGTCGCCGGCTTCGTCGAAAACATAGGCGATGCCACCGCTCATGCCGGCGGCGAAGTTACGTCCCGTGGGTCCCAGACAGACGACGATGCCGCCGGTCATGTACTCGCAGCCGTGGTCGCCCACCCCCTCGACCACCGCCGTGGCGCCGGAGTTACGCACCCCGAAGCGTTCCCCGGCGACGCCGCGCAGGAAGCACTCCCCGGCGATGGCGCCATAGAGAGCGGTATTGCCAATGATGATGTTGTCCTCGGCCCGGGCCAGGCCGCTGTTCGCCGGCGGCCGGACGATGATCCGCCCCCCCGAGAGGCCCTTGCCGACATAATCGTTGGCCTCCCCTGCCAGGTCGAGGGTGATCCCGTGGGCCAGCCATGCCCCCAGCGACTGGCCGGCGGTGCCCAGGGCCTGGATATGGATGGTGTCATCCGGCAGGCCGGCATGACCGTAACGGGCCGCCACTCGGCCGGAGAGCATGGCGCCCAGGGTGCGGTTGAAGTTGCGGACCGCGGTTGTGATCTGCACCGGCTCCCCCCGCTCCAGGGCCGGGGCGGCCTGGCGGATCAACTCATGGTCCAAGGCCTGGTTCAGGCCATGATCCTGGGGCTCGCACTGGTGGGTGGCCACCCCCTCCCCCGCCCGGGGCAGATGCAGCAGACGGGCGAAGTCCAGCCCCTTGGCCTTCCAGTGGCTGATGGCGCGGCGCACATCGATGAGGTCGGTGCGGCCGATCATCTCGTCGAAGCGGCGGAAGCCCAAGCGCGCCATGAGCTGGCGCACCTCCTCGGCGACGAAAAAGAAGTAGTTGATCAGGTGCTCGGGCTGGCCGGTGAAGCGCCGGCGCAATTCCGGATCCTGGGTCGCGACCCCCACCGGGCAGGTGTTGAGGTGGCACTTGCGCATCATGATGCAGCCACTGACGATCAGGGGCGCGGTGGCGAAGCCGAACTCGTCGGCCCCCAGCAGGGCGCCCACCACCACGTCGCGGCCGGTGCGCAGGCCGCCGTCGACCTGGACGGCGATGCGCCCCCGCAGGCGGTTGAGGACCAGGGTCTGGTGGGTCTCCGCCAGGCCGATCTCCCAGGGGGAGCCGGCGTGCTTGATCGAGGTCAGGGGCGAGGCGCCGGTGCCGCCCTCGTAGCCGGAAATGGTCACATGGTCGGCATGGGCCTTGGCCACCCCGGCGGCCACGGTGCCCACCCCGACCTCGGACACCAACTTCACCGAGATGCGTGCCCGGGGATTGACGTTCTTCAGGTCGTGGATGAGCTGGGCCAGATCTTCAATCGAGTAGATGTCGTGATGCGGCGGCGGGGAGATGAGCCCCACGCCCGGGGTGGAGTGGCGCACTCGGGCGATCTGCTTACTGACCTTGTGGCCGGGAAGCTGGCCCCCCTCGCCGGGCTTGGCGCCCTGGGCCATCTTGATCTGGATGTCGTCGGCATTGACCAGGTACTCGGTGGTGACGCCGAAGCGCCCGGAGGCCACCTGCTTGATCGCCGAGCGCTGGGGGTTAGGGGAGCCATCGGCCTGGGGCTGAAAGCGCTCTGGCTCCTCGCCGCCCTCGCCGGTGTTGGACTTGCCGCCCAGGCGGTTCATGGCCATCGCCAGGGTGGTATGGGCCTCCTGGGAGATGGAGCCGAAGGACATGGCGCCGGTGGCGAAGCGCTTCACGATCTCTTGCGCCGGCTCGACCTCGTCCAGGGGCACCGGCTGGTGGTCCAGGGCCAGCTCGAACAGACCACGGAGGGTCAGCAGGCGCTCGTTCTGGTCGTTGATCGCCCGGGCGAAGGCTTCATAGCTTTTCCAGTCATTGGCCCGGCTGGCATGCTGGAGTTGCGCGATGGTGTCCGGGGTCCAGGCGTGGGCCTCGCCGCGGATGCGGAAGGCATAATCGCCGCCGACGTCCAGGGCGTTTTCATAGAGGGGATTGGCGCCGAAGGCGTCGGCGTGCCAGCGCACCGCCTCGGCGGCGATCTCGCGCAGGCCGACGCCCTCGATCCGGCTAGCGGTGCCGGTGAAGTAGTCGGCGACAAAATCGCTGGACAGGCCGACGGCGTCGAAGATCTGGGCGCCGCAATAGGACTGATAGGTGGAGATGCCCATTTTGGACATGACCTTGAGCAGACCCTTCTTCACCGCCTTGATATAGCGCCCGTGCAGTTCGGCCTCGCTGAGGCGCTCCGGCAGTTGGGGCCGCAGGGCGGAGAGGGTGTCGAAGGCCAGGTAGGGGTTGATGGCCTCGGCGCCATAGCCGGCCAGCACCGCAAAATGGTGGACCTCCCGCGCCGCCCCGGACTCGATCACCAGACCGGACTCGGTCCGCAGTCCCATGCGCACCAGGTGGTGGTGGACGGCGGACACCGCCAGCAGGGCAGGGATGGGCAGGTGGTCGGCATCCACCCCCCGGTCGGAGAGCACCAGGATGTTGAAGCCGTCGCGCACCGCCTTCTCCGCCGAGGCGCACAGTAGGGCCACCGCCGGCTTCATGCCCGCCGCCCCCTGCTCCACCGGGTAGCAGATGCTGATGGTCTTGGTGCGGAAGGCGCCGCCGGTGTGGTCCTCGATGTGGCGGATGCGCGCCAGGTCGGTGTTGGTCAGGATGGGGTGATCCACCTCCAGGCGCAGGTGGCGGCCGCCGTCGTCGATCCCCAGCAGATTGGGCCGGGGGCCGATGAGGGACACCAGGGACATCACCAGCTCTTCGCGGATGGGGTCGATGGGTGGGTTGGTGACCTGAGCGAAGTTCTGCTGGAAGTAGTTGAACAGCGGCTTGGGCTTGTCGGAGAGGATGGCGATGGGGTTATCCGCCCCCATGGAGCCGACCGCCTCCTCGCCCGTGGTGGCCATGGGGGTCAGCAGAAACTTGAGGTCCTCCTGGGTGTAGCCGAAGGCCTGCTGACGGTCGAGCAGGGTCTTGGGGCCCGCCGCCATGGGGCCGATGTCCGGCGGCAACTCGCGCAGCCGGATCTGGGTGCGGTCCAGCCAGGTCTGGTAGGGCCGGGCCCCGGCCAGGTGGGCCTTGAGCTCGGCGTCGTCGATGATGCGCCCCTGCTCCAGGTCGATGAGGAACATCTTGCCCGGTTGCAGGCGCCACTTGCGCACGATGCGCTCCTCGGGGATGTCGAGGACACCCATCTCCGAGGCCATGACCACCAGGTCATCGTCCGTAATCAGGTAGCGCGCCGGGCGCAGGCCGTTGCGGTCCAGGGTGGCGCCGATCTGGCGGCCGTCGGTGAAGGCCACCGCCGCCGGGCCGTCCCAGGGCTCCATCAGGGCGGCGTGGTACTCGTAGAAGGCACGGCGTCCCTCGTCCATGAGGGGGTTGCCGGCCCAGGCCTCGGGGATGAGCATCATCATGGCATGGGCCAGGGAGTAGCCGCCCATCATCAGCAGCTCCAGGGCGTTGTCGAAGCAGGCCGAGTCGGACTGGCCCTCCGGGATCAGGGGCCAGATCTTGTCCAGGTCCGGGCCGATGAGGTTCGAGGCCATGCCATGACGGCGGGCGGCCATCCAGTTGAGGTTGCCGCGCAGGGTGTTGATCTCGCCGTTGTGGGCGATCATGCGGAAGGGGTGGGCCAGGTTCCAGGTGGGGAAGGTGTTGGTGGAGAAGCGCTGGTGGACCAAGGCCAGGGCGGACTCGAAAAGGGGGTGGTGCAGGTCGGGGTAGTAGGCGCCGACCTGATCGGCGAGGAACATACCCTTGTAGACCAGGGTGCGGGTGGACAGGGAGGCGACGTAGAAACTGGACTGGGGCAGACCAGCGAAGCGGATGGCGTTGTCCATCTGCTTGCGCGTGACGAAGAGGTTGCGCTCGAAGGCGTCCTGGTCGGCATGTTTCTCGCCCGCGGCGATGAAGAGCTGGGTGACCACGGGCTCGGTGGGCAGGACGCTGCTGCTGAGAATGCTGGAGTCCACCGGCACCTCGCGCCAGCCGAGGACCCGGTCGCCCCCGGCGGCGACCTGGCGCTCGATGACCGCCCGCACCTCCGGATGACGGCCGCGATCCTGGGGCAGGAAGATCATGCCCACCGCGTACTGGCCGGCGGGGGGCAACTCGAAGTCGAGCTGGGCGCGCAGGAAGGCGTCGGGGATCTGCACCAGGATGCCGGCGCCGTCGCCGGCCCGGGGATCGGCCCCTACCGCGCCGCGATGGGTCAGGCGCACCAGGATCTCCAGGCCCTGCTCGACGATGCGCCGGCTTTTGAGATTCTTGATGTGGCAGACGAAACCGACACCGCACGCATCGTGCTCATAGGCCGGATCGTAGAGACCCTGGACGGGGGGAAGGGTATGAAGGTTCATCGCTGACCTCGTGAAAACCTGAAATCCTGGTGACGATAGCCATTACCTGAGCGGCTATTCGCTGGGCCTTGGGGGTGAATGCCAGTTTCATGCCAGTTGCGGCCTCCGCCGGAGGTACCAGGCCGCAGGCAGGCGCACGAGCGTGCAATTCACCCGTGGCGTCTATCATCCTCTGGGGTGCGGCAAGATCCCTCGTGACCATTAGCTCCTACCGAGCGCGGTGGCGAGAGCCAGCAAGATCAGATAGTTGCGCTGGCACCTGGTCATCCGGGCCGCCCACGACCGAAGATATCCCGTCTCCCGAACCGGCCCTGGACCCGGGGAAGCGCGGCGGACCAGGGCGGCAACCATCCGGCACTTCCAGTCTAGACCCTGATGACCATGCTCGCTGAGAGTGCACGACCGCAATTTAACGCACCACGAAGGTGCAAACTTGGCGACCAGCCCTCTGGCATGCCCATGGCAGGGCCTATTTCCGCCCCGCGGGCCCCAAAACGGGGCATCCAGTCCGCCAAAGCCTTGATTGCCGGACAAGTGACGGCTAATCTTACGCGCCCTTGATTTTTTGTCTTTTCAATCATCGCGGCGGGTTGGCCATCGGCAAGCCACCGCACCGCGACCTCGCCGAAGAACACTGCTGTCATGAAAATCGGTGTCCCAAGAGAGACATGCGCCGGGGAAACCCGTGTCGCCTCCACCCCCGAGGTGGTCAAGAAGCTGGTCAAAACCGGCTTCCAGGTCCTGGTCGAGGCCGGCGCCGGCATCGCCTCCCACTATCCCGATGAGCAATACCGGGAGGCGGGCGCCGAGATCGTCGACCGCGCCGCCGCCTTCGCTGTCGATATCCTGCTCAAGGTCCGCAAGCCGGATGCCGCGGAGGTCGCCGCCATGCAGGCCGGCGGTATCTACCTGGGCTACGTCGAGACCTGCGGCGAGGACGAGATCATCGGCGCCCTGGTCAAGAAGGACATCCGCGTCATGGCGGTGGAGCGTATTCCGCGTATCTCCCGCGCCCAGTCCATGGATGCCCTCTCCTCCCAGAGCAACATCGCCGGCTACCGCGCCGTCATCGAGGCCGCCGCCCATTACGGACGCTTCATGCCGATGATGATGACCTCCGCCGGCTCCGCCAAGCCCGCCCGCTTGGTGGTGCTGGGCGCCGGCGTCGCCGGCCTCCAGGCCATCGCCACCGCCCGCCGCCTGGGCTGTGATGTGTATGGCTACGACGTCCGCCCTGAGACCAAGGAGCAGATCCAGTCCCTGGGCGCAAAGGCCATCGAACTGGACATCGGCGAGAGCGGCTCCGGCACGGGCGGTTACGCCAAGGAACTCTCCGACGAGGCCAAGGCCCGTCAGCAGGCTGCCCTGGCCGACGAGCTGGCCAAGGCCCACATCATCATCTCCACCGCCCTCATCCCCTGCCGCCCGGCGCCGATCCTCATCACCCCCGAGGTGGTGGGCCGCATGCGCCCGGGCTCGGTGATCGTCGACCTGGCGGCGGCCAACGGCGGTAACTGCCCCCTGACCGAAAAGGACCAGGTGGTGGAGAAGCAGGGCGTGATCCTGGTCGGCCACACCAACTTCCCGGCCCTGGTCCCGGCGGACGCGAGCGCCTTCTACGCCCGCAACCTGTCGAACCTGCTCGACATCATGGTGGACAAGTCCCCGGATGGCCCGGTCCTCAAGGACCTGGACCAGGACGAGATCACCCAGGCCATGCGCGTCGGCGTCTGACCGCGCCCGCCCCACGAACCTCACCCGGAGTCACCCGATGTCCGAGACCCTTCTCGCGTTTTACGTCTTCGTACTGGCCTGTTTCATCGGCTATTACGTCATCTGGGGCGTCACGCCCTCCCTGCACACCCCCCTGGTGGCCCTGACCAACGCCATCTCCGGCATCGTCATCGTCGGCGCCCTGCTGGTGACCGGCCTGGAGAGCGCCGGGACCACTGCCGAGCTCATGGGCTTCCTCGCCGTGCTGCTGGCCTCCATCAACGTCTTCGGCGGCTTCCTGGTAACCCACCGGATGCTGTCCATGTTCAAGAAGAAGGCCAAGTAAGGAGCCGCCCATGGAACTCTCGGTCAACCACCAGGCCCTGGCCTATCTGGCCTCGGCCATCCTCTTCATCTTCGCCCTCAAGGGCTTGACCCACCCCGCCACTGCCCGGCGCGGCAATATGTATGGCATGCTCGGCATGGCCATCGCCATCGGCGCCACCCTGATGGGGGCGGAGGTCCAGTCCTACGGCTTCATCATCGCCGGCGTCCTGGCGGGCGCGGTCATCGGCGGCATCCTGGCGGCGCGCATCCAGATGACGGCCATGCCCCAGCTCGTGGCCGCCCTGCACAGCTTCGTCGGCATGGCGGCGGTGCTGGTGGCCATCGGCACCTTCCTCAACAAGGCCGCCGCCAACGCCCTCAACCCGGTGCTCATGGGCGAGCTCTCCGCCGGCGTCATCATCGGCGCCATCACCTTCACCGGCTCGGTCATCGCCTTCGGCAAGCTCCAGGGCCTCATCAGCGGCCAGCCGGTCAAGTTCGCCGGCCAGCATGCCCTCAACGCCGCCATCGCCCTGGCCACCCTCGCCCTGGGCGTGCACTTCGCCATGACCGGCAGCGGCTGGTCCCTGGCCCTCATGACCCTGCTGGCCTTCACCTTGGGCGTGACCCTGATCATCCCCATCGGCGGTGCCGACATGCCGGTCATCATTTCCATGCTCAACAGCTACTCGGGCTGGGCGGCGGCGGCGACCGGCTTCACCCTGCAAAACAATCTGCTGATCATCGTCGGCGCCCTGGTCGGCTTCTCCGGCGCCATCCTGTCCTTCATCATGTGCAAGGCCATGAACCGCTCCATCTTCAATGTGGTGTTCGGCGGTTTCGGCAGCGGTGACGCGGGTGGCGGCGACAGCGCCGGGGCCCAGGCGGCGGCCAAGGGCGTTAAGTCCGCCTCGGTGGAGGACGCGGTCTACTGGATGGAAGACGCCAACAAGGTCATCATCGTCCCCGGCTATGGCATGGCGGTTTCCCAGGCCCAGCATTCGGTCAAGGAGTTGATGGAGCTGCTCAACGCCCGCGGCGTCGAGGTCAAGTTCGCCATCCACCCGGTGGCCGGGCGCATGCCGGGGCATATGAATGTGCTGCTGGCGGAGGCCGACATCCCCTACGACGCCGTCCAGGAGATGGACGAGATCAACCCCGAGTTCGCCACCGCCGACGTCTGCCTGGTAGTGGGCGCCAACGACGTGGTCAACCCGGCGGCCAAGACCGACAAGTCCAGCCCCATCTACGGTATGCCCATCCTCGAAGCCGGCAGGGCGCGCCAGGTCTACTTCCTCAAGCGCTCCATGCGCCCCGGCTACTCCGGCGTCGACAACCTGCTGTTCTACCAGGACAACACCTCCCTGGTCTTTGGCGACGCCAAGGACACCATTGAGGGGATGTGCACGGCACTGAAGGGCGGGGGACACTGAACATCCTACCCTCTGCTATACCTTAATCGTACTCTAACTGTTCAGATCCCCTCTCCCCAACCCTCCCCCGCCAGGGAGGAGGGAGTAAGAGAACCCACGGCTAGTGTTACCGAAGCCCTCCTCCTCCTCGGTCGCGAGTGATCTGAACGAATACACCATACTTACCTCCCTCCCCCACAAAGGGGGAGGGTTCCTGAATGACATCCTTCTTTCCAATTGGCCATCAACAGGATGAAGAGATGACCCGCATGCTGGAAAAAGCCTTTGAGGCCGCGTCCAAGCTCCCCGTGCTGGAGCAGAATGTTCTTGCCAGGGTGATGTTGGACGAGATCGCATCCGAACAGAAGTGGGATGCCCTATTCGCGGAGTCTGAAGACGTCCTGGCGCTTCTCGCCGCGGAGGCACTCCAGGATGAGGAACAAGGCAAGACAAGAGAGATCTTCTCACAACTGCCGTAATTTCCAGGACCACTCCCAAGTTCTGGAAATGCTTCGCCCCCGCCAGCAGCAGCTTCTTCCTATTCGGTCCCCGGGGCACGGGAAAATCGACCTGATTGAGCGCGAGCTTCCTGATTCCACCTCAGGAGTCAGTTTTCCATCCGCTTTAGTTCGCGATAAAAATTCTCGTGGGGACCGACCATCAGCAACTTGATGGTCTCCTCGTCGAGGATACGGTAGGCCACCAGATACAACTGGTTGGTCAGACGAAACTTGTAGACCTGGATACCCGCCAGATCACCGACCTTAGCCTCCCCGATTCCAGGATCGCTGGCAATCGCCTGAACCGCTTCGTCAAGGTCCGCCTTCTGCCGGGGATGAAGTTTCTTGACGGTGCGCGCGAAGGAAGGGGTGACGAGAAGGCGCATCAGCCGAACTGATATTCGCCGGTCGCTTCTTCCTGGTCAGCGACGAGGATTTCGCGGATGACCGAGAAAGGTAGGTCCGGGTTCTCCTCGGCGATCTTGCCGATACGTGACCAGTATTCGATCTGCTTGGGCACCGTTCGATGCTGGACCAAGGCATGATGCCTGGCCTGAATGACGATGGCTTCGGAAAGCCTGACGTTAACAGCCATAAGTGTCTCCTCCTTTTGCCCATCCTAGCCCATGAGGCCAGCTACAGCCAGAAACCAGCCCCAGCATTTTGAAATCCACTAGCATCTTGCCCCCCATTCTGGACCGGAATCGCCTCGGGCAAGACATCCTCCCACCGTTTTCCGGAGATAGGTTCAGACTGCACCAAAAGCCCTCTCCATAAGCCCCCTACCCCGCCTCCTTCAGCAGCGCCATCATCTCCTCCACACCCATGCGGGCCGCCATCTCGGCGCCTTCGAGCAGGGAGTCGGCCAGGTCGCGCTTGTGGCGGTGCAGATCCAGGATCATGTCCTCGATGGTGTTGCGGGCCACCAGGCGGTAGATGGTCACCGGGCGCTGCTGGCCGATGCGGTGAGCGCGGTCCGAGGCCTGGTCTTCCACGGCGGGGTTCCACCAGGGGTCGAGGTGGATGACATAGTCGGCGGCGGTGAGGTTGAGCCCGGCGCCACCGGCCTTGAGGCTGATCAGGAACAGATCGCCACGACCGGCCTGGAAGGCGGCCACCGCCTCCTGGCGGCGCTTCACCGGAGTGGCGCCGTCCAGATATTGGTAGGGGATCTTTTCGCCATCCAGCCATTCCCGCACCAGGGCCAGGTGGTCGACGAACTGGCTGAAGACCAGGGCCTTGTGGCGGTTCTCCCTTAGCTCCTCGACGATCTCGGCGAAGGCCTGGAGTTTGGCGCTGGCGATGGGGCTGCCCGGCACCACCAGTTTCGGGTTACAGCAGGCGCGGCGCAGGCGCATGATCTCCGCCAGGACCTGGAAGCGCACGTCTCCCGGCCCCTGGCCGCCCACGCTGCCGATGCGCTCCAGGGCGGTGCGGCGCAGGGCCTCGTAGAAGAGGCGCTCCTCCTCGCTCAGCTCCACATGCAGGGTGATCTCGGTGCGCTCCGGCAGTTCGGCAAGGACCTCGCTCTTCAAGCGCCGCAGGATAAAGGGGCGGATCAGGCGCTTGAGCTGGTTGCCCGCGGCCTTGTCCTTGCGCATCTCGATGGGGATGGCGAAGCGGTGATTGAAGTGCTCCAGGCTGCCCAGCAGCCCAGGGTTGATGAAGCGGAACAGGTTCCACAGCTCCCCCAGGTGATTCTCGATGGGGGTGCCGGTGGTGATGAGGCGAAAGTCCCCTTGCAGGTCCATCACCGCCTTGGAGCGCTTGGTCTGGGCATTCTTGAAGGCCTGGGCCTCGTCGGCGACGATGGTGTGCCACGGGACCTTGGTCAGGGCCTCGGACTCGGTCCACAGCAGGCCGTAGGTACAGATCACGAGATCGAAGGGCCCCAGCCCCTCCAACAGGGCCGCCCGGTCGCCGGGACCGAAGAGCCGGGCGTTCAGGGTCGGGGCAAAGCGTCCGGCCTCCTCCACCCAGTTGGCGCAGACCGAGGTCGGCGCCAGCACCAGGGCCGGGCCCGCGGCGGCGCGGCTCAACAGTAGGGCCAGGGTCTGCACCGTCTTGCCCAGGCCCATGTCGTCCGCCAGGCAGGCCCCGGCGCCCCAATGGGCCAGGCGCGCCAGCCAGCGAAAACCCTCGACCTGATAGTCGCGCAGCTCGGCCTGGAGGGTGCTGGGGATCTCCGGCACCAGTTCCTGGGCCTCCCGCAGACGGGCCAGGCGCGCCTGCCAATCGGCGTCGGTCTGGACCTCCAGGCCGTCCAGGACCTCGTCGAGCAGGCCGGCGGCCAGGGGGTGGATGCGGCCCTTGTCCTGCAGGGCGCGGATGGCGTCCAGGCGCTTGCGCAACTCCTGGCTCAGGGCCAGGAACTCGTCGTCGCCGAGCTTGATGAAGCGCCCCGGGGTGGCGCTCAGCAGGTCGATGAGCCGCGCCATGTCCACCACCCGGCCATCGTCCAGGGTCAACTCACCGGTGACGGCGAACCAGTCCCGCTGGCTGCCGACCCGCAGCTTCATGGCCTCCAGACCACGCTTGCCCAGCAGACGCAGGGCCTTGCCCTGGGGCCATTCCAAGACCACCGTCTCGCCCAGCCCTTGCAGGGCCTCCAGGGTATCCAGGGCCTGCTCCGGGTCCTCCAGGGACCAGTCCCAGAACTCGGGGTCCAGGGCGGGACAGGCGGTGAAGAGCGCGACGGCCGCCGCCTGTTCGGCCTTCAGGTCCCGTCGGGCATGGACTCGACGGCCCTCAATCTCGCTGAAGATGGAGGCCGCCCCCTCCCCGGGGTGGGCGCTGGGCCCCTTCTCGCCCAGGGGCCGCACCAGGCAGGTGACGCGCAGGCCGTCCCCCAAGGGCTGAAGTTGCAGACAGGGCCGCGGATCGGCCTCCACCCGCTCCACCGCCGCCAGTTCGCCGACCGCCTCGCCGCCGATCTCCGAGTGGACGGTGATCATGGGCGCCAGGGCGGTGATGGTCTCCACCACCTTGGTCTCCGCCGCCTTGGGCACCTTGAGCCCATCCCGGCCGAGGAGCCGCCCGACGCGCTGATGCTGGGCGGTGAATTCAAAGAAGCGCAGGCGACCCGGTTCCGCCGTGACGAAGTAGTGGGCCTCCCCCGTGCAGGGGGGGTGGAGGCTGATGCGAATGCCGTCCCCAGCCCGCGCCACCAGCAGGCGCGGCTGATCCTGGACCAGTTCGACGGGCTCCCCCTGAAAAATCAGGTTGGAGTGCCCGAGGGCGGCGCGCAGACCACAGAGGCCTTCGATATCGTATTCCATACGGCTGCTGCTCCAACCCCAGCCCACGGACTGGGCCTTGATGCAGGCACGGAGGGCCTGATCTGTCGGCGTCAGGTAGGGAAAGGCCTCGGGCTGCTCGGCCAGCCGCTTGAGGGCCACGACCCGCCCCTTGGTCCAGCCGGCACCCCGCCGCTTACGCTCCCGGGGCTCGAACAGCACCTGTCCCGAACCGACGAGGGTCAGTTCCCAGACCAGGCTCAGTTCGCCCTCCATAGCCGCCTTGCCGGACGTGGCCGGGCCAGCCGTCGGCGAGGCGATCTCCCGCAACACGCGCAGGGTGCGCTCCCAGGTCTCTTCGGGCTGGCGCAGATGGGTGAGGGGCTGGGTCGCGAGGGCCTCGACGCAACCAAAGCGCGTCGGATCGCCCCAGGCGTTGAGCAGCAGCGCCGCCTCCCGCGCATACCAGAGATAAGCCCCCTGGGTCGCGGCCCGCTGATGGCGGCGCAGACGCTCAATTCGCTCCGTGCTCGGCTTCCCCCCCATCCAGCGGATGCAGAGGCCCTGGATCAGCTCCACCCAGGGATTGTTGGCATAACGCAGCGCCAGGTAGGGATGGGCCTCGTTATAGTCCTGCCCTTCCAGGATCACCTGAACCGCCACGCCCAGGATCTCAAAGGCGGCCTGAAAGGGGTCATGGAAGAGGGGCCGACGACTGGCCTCCAGTTGGCTGCGCAACTGGGCCCTCGCGGCCGGGGAGCCCTCCCGCAACAAGGCAAGGAAATGGCAGATGCCCTCCAGCCGGGGGAGATGAATGCTGCGCTTGCGTTCCCGCTTCTTGAGCAGGGCCACCGCCTCCTGAAAATGGGCCATCGCGGCGGCATCCTCACCGCGCGTGAAGGCCTGGATGCCCAAGGTGAGTGGACCCATCAGGCCACCCGGGGTCGCTGCGCTGGGCAGATCGGCGAAGGCGCCACGCATCAATCGCCGCTGGAAGAGGGCCTGGGCCAGGAGGGGGCTGGACGACGGCCGGTCCCTGAACAGGGTTTCGAACTGCTCGTAGTTGGCCCGCTGATCGGCAAGCTGGATTTCGCCCTCTTCCAACAGGGGCTCCAGGGCCATGAACTGAATCTCGGGCAGGGCCTGGTCCAGCCGCTCACCGTAAATCCGCCGCAGGTCCGCCGCGAACTGGGGCGTGGCCTGGAGATAATTCGGCTGGTTCAAACCCAGCAGCCGGAACAGGGCCGGTCCGTCGCCGAGCAACATGGCGAAGCGCACCTCGCGCAGAAAACGCCGCTGGCTCTCCCGGTCCACCATCCCATACTCGTTGCGCCGGTAAGGCAGGACCCGGCCCACGGCCTGAATGATCGCTTCCAGCAGGCCCGCTTCCCGCGCCTCTGTGGTCAGCGGCTCCAACAGGGTGGGGTGGCAACGGATACTGGCGTGCTCCTCGACCCACACCCCGGCCTTGAGCAGGCGCGTGCTGATCTCGGTGTTGATCGAGTTGTACATCACCCGCCCCTGGTCATCCTTCCAGCCCAGTTCCTTCAGTACCAGCTTGAGATTGGTGAGATATATCACCTCGCCATAGACGGCGGTCGCCAGCACCAACTGGCGCAGTGCGGGAGACAGGGCCTGATAGGCCGCGAGTGGTTGCAGGGCTGGGGGCATGGCGGAGGAAACCGGGATGGGGCAGACAGCGATAAGGGATTATACCCGGCGGAAATCAAATTTCGGCTCAGCTCGGCTGGGGGGATTTAGGACTGATCTGGCAAGGTCTTGGTTCAGAGCGGGCAACTCGCGGGCCTGGGCCTGAGGAAACTGCCGCGCCTGCCCGCAAAACATCTGGGGTGTCTCAGCAAGGCGGACGACGCTTGTTGGATCAATTCGCCTATCGCTACACCCGCCTACAGGACGATCTGGGTGCCAAACTCATGCCGGCTGTGCTGCGGGCCTTACAAGAGGACATTGCCAGCCTGTCCATGCTCGACCGCTTGAACCGCCTAGAGCAACTTGGCTGGCTACCTTCCGCAGAGGAGTGGGGCGATCTGCGCCGGGTTCGTAACGAGTTTGCGCATGACTATCCTGATACCGTGGACGAACGGTTTGATCGGCTACACCTCGCCCTGACCGCTGCCCAGCGACTTCTGGAAATTCTTGTGGAGTTCGAGCAAAAGGCTCAACAATGTTTCCCCGACATTCACTCTTGACGGTCCCAATCATCCGTTCGCCTAGGTTGCTAAGGTTACCTAGGCAAAGCCCCAACCCAACGCCCCACCTTGGCACCCGTCGACCGGTCAACAAGCCATGAGCCAACCCGCAGCCCGCAATCGCTTGAGCGTCCCGGACTACCTGGCGGGCGAAGATGGCGCCGACATCCGCCACGAATACATCGACGGTCAACTCTATGCCATGACCGGCGCCAGCGACCGCCATGGCCTCATCACGGGGAATATCCTTGCGGCCCTGCGTCCCCTCATCCGCGGCACCCCCTGCCAACTCTTCGCCAATGACATGAAAGTCCGGCTCAGCATCAGCCAACAGGACATCTTCCATTACCCCGACCTACTACTGTCCTGTGATCCCACGGATCGGGAGACGTATTACCGCAGCCGACCTTGTCTGCTCGTCGAGGTCCTATCCGATTCCACCGCCCGCATCGACAGTCGGGAAAAGCCATTCGCCTATCAAACCATCCCCAGCCTGAAGGAATACCTGCTGGTCTCCCAAGCCACTCGTCTGGTGCAGATCTACCGACGGCGACAGGACTGGGCGCGGGAAAGCTGCACCCAAGGCAGCATCACCCTCGACTGTCTGGCTTATGACCTGCCGCTGGAAGTGATCTACGAAGACGTGCCCTTGACGTGATCTTTGCGCCAGTGCATCTCAACCGCGGCAGGGAGCGGAGGATGCGGGCTGCGCCGCGCCGCACACCTGGCGCAAGGCCGCGTTCCCTGCCTTGCTCGCTGCCTTGCTCGATAAGGCGCTGGGCAAATCCGCGCATTGCGGCGGCCTCCTGGGGGTGGCGGTCTGGAGGCGGGTGGCCTCGCTCACGGGGCCAAAGCGGTGGCGCAGAAGGCGTTCGAGGAGGGTGACTTCGCCTTGAATGATGCCCTCCTCTCGCGCGCCAAACAGTTCGTTGCGCTCGGCGCGTAGGGCGCGCTCGCTCACGAAGGCGAGCCGTTGGATTTCAGCATCGGCGCTGAGGCTGTGGAGGGGTTCCAGGGTTGGTGGCACCGGGGGTAACCGCTCGGTGGCATGCCCGGCTCCTCCTGCCTGTATTCGAGAAAGGTGACCCAGGCGGCCAGGACCGATGCGTCGGCGTCAGTGTCCGGTGCGCTTGAGCCAGGCGGTAATGGCGGCGGGATCCAACTGGCGGAGGATATCTTCGGGGGCATAGCGCTTGAGGACTTCCTCGGGATCTAAGCCGCGCAAACGCTCCTCGACATTCAGGCCGCGTAGGCGGTCCTCGATGTCCATCCGCGCCAACAGGGCATCGCGTTCGTCGGGGGTGAACTTGGGGGTCTCCTTGATAAGCAGGCGCAAGGTGTCGTGGCGAAAATCCTCGAGGGTGTAGGCCATGGCGGAGAGCTCCAAGTGGTGGATGGTTTCCAGATAATAGCGCAACAGGCGCGCGGTGGGGTCGCGGGGCTGGTAGTGCGTGAGACCGGCGCGGACGCGGGTCAGTTCGCTGGCGAAGAGTTCCCAGGGGGCGTTGCGGGGGTGGGCGGCGATGGCGTTGAGGACGATGAGCCGGATGGGGCGCTGGCCCCAGGTCAGGTCATGGACGCCGGGCCAGGCGGTGGGGCGGCGGGCGCTGGGGTGGAGCTGGCGCAGCAGGCGCTGGGGTGCGTGGGTGGCGACGGCGAAGAGGCGGAAGTCGGCGGCGGGGCGGAGGCGGGGGCTGGCCGGGAGGGGAGTGGCGTTGGGGTCGGGAGCGGCGGCGGGGGACAGGTCGCCGGGGGTGGGCGACGCCGGCTGGGAGACGAGTTTGCGATAGGTGACGTAGTGGCCGATGAGTTCGTCCAGGGCCCAGGCGTTGAGGCTTTCCTGGCTGGATTTGTAGGTGAGGATGTTGTGGGCGCCGAGGGTGTCGAGGCCGTCGGGTAACTCCGCGAGGGCGCTGGGATCGGCGCTGGCGCCCTGGCCGCTCAGGCGCTCGATGATGAGGACGTCGAGGCGTTGGCTTTTGATGGCCAGTTCCAGCTCGAGTTCGACCCGCCAGGGGCGGCCGATGAAGAGGTCGGTCAGGGCGATGCCAAACAGGCGATGCCAGGGGGTGGGGGACATGGGCGTCGGGGGGAGCCGGGGCGGGGATGGGGTGTCTAGGGTAGCAAACCGCTGTCGTAAACGTGGCCACCTGCCTTGGCCCTATCTGGCCGGTGTGATCGCGGAGCGCCGCGCGGGTCGTGCGGCCGCTCCGCTGCCAGCTCCACTGGCGGGGCTCTGAACGGTAACCCCCGACCTGCTGCTGTCCTGTGATCCTAAACCCCCTCTCGCCGCTGATCCTCACCGCCCGCGAACGGCTCCGGTTTGTAGCGGCCATTCGCCCAGGATCCTGTCGCGTTCGTCCGTGGGCGTAGGATAGCCGTGTTGGAGTCCTGTTGCGCGGCGCTCAACTCCCGAGCGATGCCTGATTTTACTACCAAAAAATGGGTTCGTTTCGCAAAATGCCCTTTTTGCAACCGCCGAAGGCTGTGGGCAGGCGGCGGGCCGGACCAAATGACGATCCAGGCCGCACGGCTTCCTGGAGACCTCGCAAATTCCGGTAACGGTACCTCAATCGTTATCGGTAACGCTGACCGTTACCCGGCTGATCGCGCCCAGGGTGGCGCCTTTGGGGGAACTAAGCGTCACGTAAAAGGCTTCCGTGGCCTCCTTGGTCGTGTTGTTGACGATGGAAATCGTGATGGCCTTGGGGTTGGCATCCCCCGCGGCCCAGCTCAGGGTGCCGCTCTTGCTGACATAATCGCTGCCGCTCCTGGCCGAGCCATTGCTGGTGGCATATCGGATGCTGGCGCTAGCGCTGGTGCTGCCCAGACGCTGCACCCAGAGCGTCACCGTGCCCGCGCCCTCGTTGACCTGTGCCGTGGCACTGGTGAAGGCCAGATTCTTATCGCCGCTGTCCTTGATCGTCACCGTGGCGGCGGCGGGGGAACCCAAGCTCCAGCCAGAAGAGGGGCTGCTCAAGGCCACCTTAAAGGTCTCGTCCACCTCGTACAGGGTATCGTTGGTGATGCTGATGCTGATGTTCTGGGTGGTGACGCCCGCCGCGAAGCTCAGGGTCCCGCTCTTGGCGGTGTAATCCTGGCCCGCCACCGCGCTGCCATTGCTGGTGGCGTACTTCACGGACGCGGAACCGCTACCGCTGGACCGGGTAACGGGGATGGTCAAGGTCGTGGTGCCCTCGGTCACCGTCGCCGTAGCGGCTTTAAACTGGAAGGTCGGCGTGACGGGAGGCGGCGGCGCCACGGCTAGCAACTGATTCAAGGCGGCCTGGCAGTCGATGCGCGGCTTGACGATGCTAGTGAGGCGATAGTCGGCGATGGGCTTACCCGTGCTCTTCAGCGCCGCCTCAATGGCATCCACCGTGGCCTCCGGCTTCGCGGCCTTCAGCAGGGCCCAGCAGCCGGCGGCATGGGGGGTGGCCATGGAAGTCCCATGGTAGGTGGCATAGGTGTTGGTCGGCACCGAGGCATCGATCGCGGAGCCCGGCGCCAGCAGATCCAGGAAACTCGCCGTGTTGGAATAACAGGCGACCTTGTCCATGGCGGACGACGAACCATCACAGGTCCAGCCGCTGGTGTCCCAGGTCGCCCCCACGCTCACCGCCGAGGAGATACAGGCCGGCGCGCTGATGGCATTGGTCTTGCCCTCGTTGCCCGACGCGATAAGGGTGGCGATGCCCCTGGACTTCAGATTGTCAATCAATGCCTTGGTGGAAGAGTTTTCGCTGTTGCACGTGCTTTCGCTGCTATAGGCACCCCCTCCCAGACTCATATTCACCGCCGCGATCTTGACGCCGTCATCATGCAGATCGATGACCTGCTGCAAACCGCGGTTGATGTCGCTAAACCAGGCAAAGGAATCCCGGTAGTAGGCATCCCAGGTAAACACCTGCATGGGGATCAGGTTGCCACCCTTGGCGACGCCGTCAAAGGTCTGGTCGCCGCCCCGGCCGATGGCGATACCGGCCACATGGGTGCCGTGATCGCAGGCCCAGTTGCCATAGGTGGCATCGTTACAATAGGAGGCGGAGCCACTGGCGGTGGAGGAGGTGACGCCACCGGGACACATGGAGTATTCACCCGCCCCGGGATTGTGCGTGGAGTAACAGGCCTCGGCAACCACGGTTCCCTGGAGGAAGGGGTGGGAGGTCTGAACACCGTTGTCCAGCACCGCCACCGCCCAGCCCTTCCCCACGTAGCCGGCACTCCAGGCATCATCGGCCTGGATGAGCGGGACGCTCTGGGCCAGAGAGACCCAGGCCTGACGGTCCTCCTGAATGTCCGTCACCTCCGGCATGGCGGCCAGGGCTTCGAGTTGGTCGGCATCCACCTCCATGGCCATGAACGGCACCGTATTTAGCCGCTGGATCCGTGCCGCGTCACGCCGCGGCAAAGCCTTTTCGATACTGGACTGGACGGCGCCGATCTCCTGGCGCTGACGCTGCCGGGTGGACCTGTCCTGAAATCCTTCCGGGGCAAAGGCCGCGCGCACGCCGACAATGACACGGATCTTGTCCGTCCCAGCGGCCTGGCGGCGCAGATGGGTCAGGTTAGCCGCCACCTCCGGGTTGACGCTCTTCCCCAAGGGGACATCCACGGAGTTGCCAAGCAGACGACGCGTACGTGGAGCGTAGGCATCCGCGGAACGCCAAGCTTCCGATTCCAGTGAAAACTCACTGCCTTGGTCTGTGGAAGCCGCCAGCGATGACGCGGAACTCACCAGCCCCACAAGCAGGAGGGTACTGGCAGCAATGAGCAATGGAACGGGGTGTGAGCGGGGTTTGAATGATATTGACATCGGAGTACTCCGGCACGTCATGCCTTCTCAGATGGTGAACTTGTACCAACCATCAAATATACGATAAGGGGTTTCAAACCGGTCAAAGGGCGTAAGCAAGCCCGCCAACAGACCGGCACGCAGGGTTCTAGCAAGCAGCGTTAGGGTGTCAGCGTTGCGCTCAAGGCGAAGGACATCACATCCTTGGGGACACTGGTGAAGGTAATACATTCTCCTTCACAGCCGACACCAGCGGTCCCGCCAAGCGTCACGATCTTGTCGGAGGGTAATACATTGCTCGTGGTAACCCCACTCACCTGGCCGGCTGGAGTTACCCCATCCGCCTGAGTGTAGCTGATATTTCCAGACCAATAGTCACCAGACCAGCCAATCCAATCGATCCGACAGTTGTAGACAAAGGGTGATGCCGTTTGGGTTGGAGGCAAGCAGAGGCCACCCTCAACTTTGACCAATGGCGCCGTGGTGGCCGTCGTGGTAATCGTCATCGCAAAATTCGTCGTGCTGGTGATAAATCCACTTTCGAAGGGACAAGTCGAGCTTAGACAGAACAGCAGTCCCGCGTTTCCACCCTGGGTACCACTGATGGTGGTAAACGGATTGCTACCCAGGCTCGGGGCACTTTCCTTGGTGGCGCAATCGGTATTAGTGGGCTGCCCCGTGATTGTCGTCAGGAGAAAATGATGCTGGATCCCCGTCGCTGAGGAACCATAACTGACCGGCGTATATACCGAGCCATCGAGCCCGATACCCGTGGACTTACAAGCCGAACTGGTGGGGGTTGTGGTACAGGCAGAGGTATAACCGCGATAGTTGCGTAAGGCACTCAAAATGGGATGCCGGGACACGGTAGAAGTGTCCGACTGTAAAACATTTGGATCGCCGAGGCAGACGCGATCACCACCATCAAACCGGACAACGGCGATATTGCCCCACCAGCCAGCCCCCATGTAGCAGATGTAGTAGAAATAAGAAAAGGCTGTGGTTCCAGACGAAGGATAGAGAGGAAGGGTATTGGCGCCACCGGGGAGATATTGCAGGCAGACGGAGCCCAATGAACCCAGGACGCGGACATTGGTATTGACGAGGGCCATATCAATCTGGCTTGTCGCCTTCTTGGCGATTTTCGAGCCCCAGGTAATGTATACCTTGCCGGAAATGGTACTAAAGCCCGAGCCATCGTCCACCCGCAGCAGGACCCGGCCCGTGGCGGTCTCTATTAATTCAGTCGTACCACCGTGCTGATAGATACTGGTACCATCGTTGGGGTTCGAGACAGCCCCAGCAGGTGGTGCGTTAGGGGTATATTTGACCTCACCGCTTTCCTTCCCCTTGCCACCCGGCGTCTCCGGCATGCCGGCGCCAACGCCGCCCTGTCCGCTGCCAATGTTCCCTGAGGTGTTCAGGTCGGTCCAGGATAGCAGGCTGCTGAGTTCAACCTTCCGCTCCCCGGTACCGCCACAGGTATCGCCCCAGGACACGCATACCGTCACCCGGTCCAGGTCAAGGCCCGTCAGGCCTGCGCTGGTAATGGTCCAGGAGCGGGAAAACGTTGCGTTAACCCCCGTGATGGTTTCGGGTGAGGTACTTGAAACCGGTTTCGTGGCTGGGGGTTGCTGGGCACGGATTTCCTCAAGCTTACCCTCGGCCAGTTGGGTTGCCTCCGCGCGGGCCTTGCCGATCGCTGTACCCGCGAGCATCACGGAATTGAGCCTGACAATGCCAAACAAGCCGATTCCAATGACCACGATGGCAATCATGGCATCCATCAAGACAAATCCCTTGCCGCGGCAAGTAAGGTTGGCGTTCATTGAATTAGGCCCTGGCGATGGTTACTGTTCACAGCCAATCCCGCCAGGATCCGGACAACATCCCTGGCTTGCCGAGTTTTTGTAACTTATTACTACCGTCATTGTTTGCGAAGGGGTCGTAAATAACATCCAAACTTCCCGTACCTCCTACTGCCCCTTCGACCGAGACGTTGCCATACACGGTTACGTTACCTTGAACACCCATGCTGCCCATAACGTAAACCACGCCGTACACGGTTGTGTTACCGCCCTGATTCCAATTGCCCTCGATGATCAAGACAACCGGATTATCGGTGTTGCCAATCGTGCCATTGGGCAGTGATACGCTGGCAGTCGATCCCGTGATGACGATGGCTTCGCCCCCGGGGGTAGCCAGACTGCTGGCTTGTGCCGCAGTGATGACGCGGGTGGCGACCTCATCCCGATAGGTCTCAAAATCATGCCCAAAATAATTGCGGAACATATCCTCGTCTGACAAATTTTTTAACGTCAGATCCTGGTCGATAACATCCGGACCCTTCGCGGTTTTGTCTGTCACACAGATATAGGAAGCGTTAGCCTTGCATGAAGTAGGAATATCCGAGGGCGGTGATTCGGTCATCTCGGGCTGCGGAATATTCGGATTGCGAATAAAGGTTTTACCCGCATTGCCAATGCTCTCCGTCGGGCCACCCGTCCAGATGGTCAAATTATTGAAATAATTGGTCACCGTGGCGCTCCCCTGGACATTGAGGGTGCCTTTACTGATCAATGGATTGTCGGGTGAGTCCGTCATGGTCGTGGCGCGGGAGAAACTGACTACAACCGGTTGCAAGGCAATACCATCGTCACTTCTGCCACAGGCAAGCACGAGCGGCAGCCCAAATTTATCTGTTGTCGTAAAGCCACTGGCACAGGATGAACGTGAGGTTGCGACCTCACAGGCGTCCACCCCTGGATAAGGATCTGGCGGAGAATCAGGACTGGGATCGCAATAATAGACCTGATAACTGGCCCCAGTGGGTAGCGTGAGGGATGTGATGGCATCGGCCTGACTGGTTGGGCTGACGCGATCGATTCCCCCCGCCTTCATATAGGCCATGGCATGGCTGATTCCCGCCTGCCCCGCCTGCAGGGCCTGTCGAATACGGATCTCATTGCCAGAGATACGCTGTTCCATCAGGGTCGTCCTAGAGACCGCGATGAGCACCAAGGCGGCAATGAATAGCAGCAATACCCCCACTGGTAACGCAGCGGCACCCCGTTGCGGGAGTTTCCGTCCAAAATCGCGCGGATAATGTTGCATGATTGTCTCCAACCTCAGGGGGCGGGGACGTTGAAAACCCGATCATTAGGCAGGAGGACCGCCTGTTCCAGGACCATCCTAAATTCCGATCGATCTTTGAGCCTGCCGACCAGGCGGATCATGATTTGCCGCTTTTCCAGCAGACGATCATTCGTAGTCGCTGAGTAGTTAGCTACCCCAGGATCGCACGCTGGCAGGGTGCTAGCGGTGGCAATCACCCAGGACTGTCCACCATTGGTCAGGTTCAGGCATCGGGAACCGAGCGTACCGAAGGTCAGGGCCTCGATCACCACATTGTTCTCATCCGTGAGCCTTTCCCACCCGGTGGTCAATAGGCCGCTTGTCTGGCACTGGCTTAGCTGGGTACTGTCGATATTGCATTGCAGGGTCTTGATGGACTTGTCATCAAACCGGTAGCCAAAGACCGTACCCTCGGTGGAACCCAGAAAACTACCGTTGTAAGCAAACTCGACGGCCTTGCCGCCATCCAGGATATTGATATCGGTCATCAGGGAACCGAATCGCCGGGTAAAAGGGTTGTCTCCATTCCCGCGATCTGCGGAAGTGGCGGTCCAGGAACCAGCCCGCCGGATGTCCCTCACCATCATATCCATGGCCGCCCGCAATTCCGCGTTGAGCTTGGCGGAAGCAAGTACCTCGCTGGCACTCCGAGCCACGCTGATGTAGGTAGCCAGAACCGCGGCAAGCACAATCAGTCCCACCGCGGAGCCCACCATCAACTCAACCAGGGTTACCCCGCCCTGCTTGTTACTCATCATTTTCAGCACGAGGGGTACCCTCCCACTTTCTTCGTGGCGGGAGAACAGATACGCACCCGGCCAAACCGGCTGACAATGACCCGCATCTCCAGTCCACTGGGCGAGGTGAGTGTCAGGGTTCCCCCCGTGGGCGAGGGAGTTCCGCGCACCCGGTCGAAGACCATGGGCAAGTCAGTGGTTGCCAGGCTGATGGCTGGGAAAAGGGACATGCAGGTAGACGTCAGAACCACAGCCGGGGAGGCGGATGCATCCGTAACCGTCAAACAACCATCCGCGACATTGACCGTCAGGGAACGGGAGCGCTTGACGGTCTCGGAACGAGCGAATTGCAAGTCAGCGTACAAGGCTTCAGTGGCATTGATCAGCCGCCTTTTTTCCGCGAGATCCTGGAAGCTTGGGAACGCGATGGTCGCCAGGATGGCCAGAACCGTGATGGTGACCAGCAGTTCGATGAGCGTAAAGCCCTTCGATCGGTTCATGATTCCCGTCCTGACAACTGCCCGTTATTTCTTCCAGCAACTATCAGGCGTCTTGGCGCTGGCCTGATTCACGGCCATGGAGGTGCAGCCAGTATCACTGGCCTGACTGGTCCCGGACTTGGCCGTGGCGGTGATGGTATAGGCGCTAGCCGTGTTGCCAGAAATGGCAAAGGTATAGTAGTCCGATGGGAAGGAACCCAAATCCGTCAAACTTCCATAGCTGACATGATTGACCCGATATTTCTCCTGCTGCAATTGAATATCCAGCATGACGCCTTGAGCATCGATACGCCGAGCCTTGCGGATATAGTCCTGATAGGAGGGATAGGCAATCGCCGCCAGGATGCCGATGACGGCGACCACGATCATCAGTTCGATCAGCGTGAATCCTCGGCGGTGGGAAGGATGAATAGCCATGAGGGACCTGCCTGCCGATGGGGAAGAATCTCAAGACACCGACCAAGCTTGCCTGGGATGCCAGTACCAAGCCGGCATCCCAGTGCGCATCATGACCTGGCCGCTATCTCAATCGTTATCGAGGATGCTAACCGTCGCCCTGGTGGGCAAGCCTAAGGTGGCGCCCGAGGGAGAACTCAGACTAACGTAAAAGGTCTCCGTGCTTTCCTTGGTCGTATTGTTAACGATGGAGACCGTGATGGTCTTGGGGGTGGCATCCCCCGCGGCCCAACTCACGGTGCCGCTCTTGCTGGTGTAATCGCTCCCGCTCCTTGCGGTGCCGTTGCTGGTGGCGTAACGCACGCTGGCACTGGCACTGGCGCTGCCCAGACGCTGCACCTGGAGCGTCACCGTACCCCCGCCCTCGTTGACCTGCGCCGTGGCGCTGGTAAAGGCAACGTTGCGATCGCCATTGTCCTTGAGCATCACCGTCGTGGTCGCGGGGGAACCCAGGGTCCAACCGGAAGTGGGGCTGTTCAGGGCTACCGTGAAAGTCTCGTCCACTTCGTACAGGCTGTCGTTGGTGATGCTAATGCTGATGTTCTGGGTGGTGACGCCCGCGGCGAAGCTCAGCGTCCCGCTCTTCGCCGTGTAATCCTGACCCGCGACCGCGCTGCCGTTGCTGGTGGCATATTTCACAGTTGCCGAACCAGTGCCGCTGGAGCGGGTGACGGGGATACTCAGGGTCCGCGTGCCCTCGGTCACCGTCGCCGTCGCGGCGCCAAACTGGAAGCTTTGGGTGGCGGGAGGGGGCGGTGCCGCGGCCAGCAACTGATTCAGGGCGGCATAGCAGTCGATGCGCGGTTTGACGATGCTTGTGGCGCGATAATCGCTGATCGCCTTGCCCGTGCTCTTCAGCGCCGTCTCGATGGCATCCACCGTGGCATCCGGCTTGGCGGCCTTCAGCACAGCCCAGCAGCCGGCGACATGGGGCGTCGCCATGGATGTGCCATGGTAGGTGGCGTAGTTGTCAGTCGGGACCGAGGCAAGGATGGCGGAACCCGGGGCCAGGAGATCCAGAAAGCTCGCCGTGTTGGAATAGCAGGCGACCTTGTCCAGGGCCGAAGAAGAGCCATTGCAGGTCCAACCGCTGGTGTCCCAGGTAGCCCCCACGCTCACGGCGGAGGAGATACAGCCTGGCGCGCTGATGGCGTTGGTGTAAGACTCGTTGCCAGAGGCAATGACGGTAGCAATGCCCTTGGATTTCAATGTGTCGATCAGGGCCTTGGTGGATAGGTTGGCACTGTCACAAGTCCCATGACTGGTGTAAGCACCGCCGCCCAGGCTCATGTTCACCGCAGCGATCTTGACCCCGGTATCATGCAGGTCGATGACCCGCTGCAACCCAAGGTTGATGTCGCTGAAGTAGGCGTAGGAATCACCGCTGGAAGCGTCATAGGTGAACACCTGGATGGGGACCAGATTGCCGCCCTTGGCGACACCGGCAAAGGTCTGATTGCCGCCGCGGCCAGCGGCGATACCGGCCACATGGGTACCGTGATCGCAGGCCCAATTGCCATAGGTGGCATCGATGCAGTTAGAGGCAGCGCCGCTGGTGATTGAGGCGGTAACGCGACCGGGACACAAGGAGTATTCACCTGCCCGGGTGTTCTGTGTGGAGTAGCAGGCTTCTGAGACTATGGCCGATTGCAGGAAGGGATGGGAAGTCTGTACCCCATTGTCCAGCACGGCCACTGCCCAGCCATTACCCGTATAGCCCGCGCCCCAGGCATCGTTGGCCTGGATGAGCGGGACGCTTTGGCCCAGGGATGCCCAGGCCACACGATCCTCCTGGATATCCGTGACCTCCGGCATGGCGGCCAGGGCTTCGAGTTGGTCGGCGTCGACTTCCATGATCGAGAAGGGCACAGACGAGAGCCGCTCGACGCGAGCTTGGGCACGTCGTGGTAGCCGCGTTTCAACTGCGGTCTGGGCTGCGGAAATCTCGGAGCGCTGGCGCCGCTTGGTTAGGGCATCCTGATGGCCTTCCGGCGCAAAGGGCGCACGCACACCAACGATAACCCGGATGCCCTGGTCCTGAGCGGCTTTACGGCGCAAACCGGATAAGGCATCAATCACTTGCGGGTTTACGCTGAAGGCGAGTGGCTCTTCTATCGCCTCCCCGAGTAAACGCCGCGCGTTCTCATTCTGCGTCGGTGAACCATTGGCCTGGATCGGCATGGTGAGGAATAGCGCAATCAACGTTAGCCAGAGTTTGGAAGAGACGAAACGCTTGCATTTCGTTGAATAATTTTTCATGGCCAGTACCCATCTGTAAAAAAGGTTTACGCACGAGGCCCAAATAAATCTTATTTAGCCACTAGCAAGAATTGGTCATATAGTAATTTGCAAGCAATAATCCTGTAATCCCAAGCTAAAGATACTAAAAAACCACTCAATTATCACCAAGGATAAAATACCAATCTCATTGGGGTAGCTTAAGGCCCTTCCTTGGGCCTCAATGTCAAATTATCATGCGATCTGGAAATCCATTTGGAATATTCCAGGCGCATGAATTTCCATTATAGGCTCAATGCTTAGGAACCCTTACAACCAGAAGGCAGATATTTAGCGTCAAGACCACTACAAACCCACTTTGATATTTGCCCGGTAGACTCTATAGTTGGTGTAAGCTCTAGGGTTTTACCATCTAGTGCCGCAGAAGCTGCCCCAAATTTCACACTAATTTTTCCCGAAGTTGTGTCAACCGTTACAGTAGAAATGTACTTTCCTTTCAAAAGACCAGCAGCAGTATTTACGTCTGCCAATGATCCGCCTTCCGATTTTACTACTGCGATATCAGCCCGGATACCTGCCGTAGCCGAATAGCCTTCCGATGCTTGGGCTTTGGCAGTGTAGTCTTGATAAGCTGGAAGAGCGATTGCAGCCAGGATACCGATAATGGCCACCACGATCATGAGTTCGATCAAGGTAAAGCCTTGCTGTTTGTTCATCTGAGTTCTCCAAAAGTAGATGTAATTAGGGTTGATTGACGGAATGTCGCTCGATTGGACCGGATTGAGCGTCCGGCACGCTTACTTAAAGAGTACTCAAAAAACATGCCAGGAACTCGCATTTGGAATAATCAGTTAGTTACGCAGCTAACGAGAAGGATGCTAACCTTTGTCACAGCTTAAGCTACGCCACGGGCGTGCCGATGATCCTTTGTCACTGTGACATTTCATGGATGGCGGCACGCTCTGACCCGCGCATCAACGTCACCGCATCATCGGCAACCCTTATCATGACCCTGATCAGCTTGAACACGGCATCACTCCTCTTGGGAGTGAGCAAGCGCACCCTTTGGCGGCGCATTGCAACGGGCAGTCTTTCAGTCTCCCGGTCCGACGACCTTCAAGGGAGGACGCTCATCTCTCTGGCTGACATCGCGCAGGACATTGGCATAACGCTGAACGGCGAGGTTATCGCCGCCATCCAGAACGCCGAGGCCGGTCTGGCAAGGGACCAACTGGAACTGGCCTTGGCCTTTCTGGAGGTGGGACAGACGGAAAGGGCTTTGCCTTGGCTGCAAATAGCGGCAGCGCATGGCGACGTTGACGCCATGCTCACCCTTGGCGAAATCCAACTTTATGATTCGGCAGAAGATCCTAAGATCAGCCTGAACTGGATACGCCGCGCCGCCATCGCTGGCCATCCTCTGGCCCTGGCGATCATGGAGGCCTTGCCAGGACAACTCAGGAGGCGTGAAGGTCCTGCTGAATGAATCCCTCCACCCATACAACCGCTGTCAAAATAAAAGCCAGATCAAATAACGGGTGATCGTCCAGCATCCATGGATGTGGCACATCACACGGTCGCGGCCATCTTGAAGATGGGCAAGTACATAGCCACAACCAGACTGCCAACCAACCCGCCGATGACGACCATAATCATGGGCTCCAGCAGGCTGCTGAGGGAATCCACGGCGTTATCGACCTCCTCCTCATAGAAATCCGCCACTTTGGACAGCATGGCATCCAGGGAGCCGGCCTCCTCGCCGATGGCGGTCATCTGGATGACCAAGTGAGGGAAGAGATCGGTCTGGCGCATGGACAGTTGCAGGGACTGGCCCGTGGCGACCTTTTCGCGCATGCCCAACACCGCCTCGGAATAGACCACGCTGCCGGTGGCGCCAGATACCGAGTTGAGGGCCTCCACCAGGGGCACGCCGGCGGCGAACATGGTGGACAGGGTGCGGGCAAAGCGGGCGATGGCGGCCTTGTGCAGGATGGGGCCGATGATGGGAAATCTGAGCATGGCACGGTCCACCCCTTCCCGCAACTTGGCCGAACGTTTATAGCTTTGAGCCAGGCTATAGCCCGCGGCGCCGAGGGCCAGGCCAATGCCCCACCACCACTCGGTCATGAAGTTGGAGATATTGATCACCAGCAGGGTGAAGGCCGGTAAATCGGCGCCGAAGCTGGTGAAAAGCTCTTTGAACTGGGGGATGACGAACAGCATGATCACCGTGGTGACCACGATGGCGACGATGATGACTGCCGCGGGGTAGAAGAGGGCCTTCTTGATCTTGCCCTTGATGCTCTCCGTCTTTTCCTTATAGGTGGCAATCTTGTCCAGCATGGTGTCGAGAACGCCGGCCTGCTCGCCGGCCTCGACCAGATTGCAAAAGAGTTCATCGAACTGGAGCGGATGCTTGGCCAGGGCCAGGGTCAGCGCGGTGCCGCTCTGGATATCGTTCTTGATCGAGAGGATCAGATCCGCCATGGCCGGGTTGTCGTGACCGCGGCCGACGATGTCGAAGGCCTGCACCAAGGGCACGCCAGCGGACATCATGGTGGCGAGTTGGCGACTGAAGACGGAGATGTCCTTGCTGACGATCTTCTTCCTGCCGAGGCCAACCTGGGTCTTTTTGCGGATCTTGGCCGGGGTGATGCCCTGGCGGCGCAGTTCGGCACGCACCGTCGCTTCGTCGGCAGCCGGGGTTTCGCCCTTGACCCGCTTGCCGGAACGGTCCATGCCCTCCCAGGCGAAGAGGAGGTTTTTGTCCCCCTCGGGCTTATTGGGCGGCCGGGGCTTAGCGGCGGGATCGGTTTTTTTGGCGGGAACCAGGGCCATGGTTAGCGTCCTTCATTCAAGGCGGAAAGATTACGAACAAAGGCGCAATCAAGACGGAAACGCGATCGTCCAATCTTCACTAAGCAAGTCGGGGAGTTGAGCAAAGGCACCATCATTGGTGACCAGGATCGCTTCGGCTGCCAAGGCATGGGCAGCAATCAAGAGGTCCAATGGCGCCAACGTCTTGCCTTGCGCCGCCAAGGCGGCACGGACGACGCCATAGCGGGCCGCCACCACTGTATCCCAGGGCAATACGTTGACCCGACGCAAGAATTCACGCACCAACTGGTGGAGTCTTGTAGCGTCGGGGCGTTTGGCCAGCCCATACCGCAATTCGCCCTCGGTGATTGCCGAGATGCACAAGGATGACAGGGGAACCGCCACCACGTGACGCGCGACGACGGGATGTCCCTTGATGAGAAAGCTGACGGTATTGGTGTCGAGCATAAAGCGCTTCATTCATGCCACCCGTCACAGGGATCCCGTTCCTGCCCTCCTTGCTGACGTTCCCGCTCATCCAAGAAGTCAGATGGCACCTCGGCACCTTGAAGCAGGGCGAAAAATCCTTCCCAATCATCAGGCTTGCTCGAAAGGATGACATCGCCGCTATCCGGATCACGCCTAACGAACACTTCCTGGGTGGTAAACCGGAATGCGGCCGGCAACCGTACGGCTTGGCTGCGGCCATTGGTGAAGACTTTGGCAACTTGGTGCATGGCGGCATCCTCCACAATGATATAGATCCTAGTCTATGCCGTGGGATGTTGCCGGGAAAGTGGCTGGTGATGGATGGTTTCCAAGCCGGATTGAAACCGGCTTTACTACGAAACGAACCCAACTTTGCACTTAACGGGCGCCAGCGCCATCAGGCCTGGCTCAAGGTCTAATCTAACTTGACTAACCTTCTTGCCCGCTCGGAGTATCCATACTTATCCACTGAATCTCTGGCCATGATAGAAGCGAAGCAGAGGCAGGACGTCACAGATAACGCCCGGCAAAGCGGTTTACCTCTTCAAGAACCCGCATCATCTCCTCAGCCAGATTGAAGGCGCGATTGAGGAGACTGGCTTGTATTTCAGGATCCTCTGGGTAATCGTGGGCAAACTGATTGCGCATTTCACGCAGCGTAAGCCATTGTTGCGCCGATCCAATGGCACCGATTTTCTCCAACCGGTTCAGCTTGTCGATGAAAGCGGACAGATCACCCGACTCACGGGTCAATTCCAGAACGGCGGGGAACAGCTTAGTCCCCATTGTGTCCTGAAGCTTGGAGAACCGGGTAATAAACTGATCACAAACCGCGAGGTCCATCGGCCTCAGGGAGGTAAGTTTTTCCGCGGTCAGCGGGCGCAGTGGCCGCAAGGTATCCAGCGACCAACGTAGCCGCTCTGCATGGATGCGGCAGATGTCCCGTGCGCCTTGGTAAGCCATTGGCGTCATAAGGGCAACCCGGTCTCTTGGGCATGGCGATGGATGGGGAGTTCTGGCCCCGGTTGGCGGCGCACCAGCAGATCGATCTTCTGTTCGCCAAGCGCCATGTGCAACTCGGCTAGTGCGTTCAGTCGCGCCGCAACGATCTGGTCGGGTGACTGGATGTCCGACTCGATGTACAGATCAATATCGCCGCCCTTAGCGGTGTCATCTGCGCGCGAGCCAAACAGCCGAATCTGGCTGTTGCAACCAAAGTGCCGCCGGAGAACCGCCCGGATCGTTGCTTGTTGCTGTTGTGTCAGCCGCATGGAAGGTCAATGGCTTTCACCTGGGATCAGGACTTGCCACCCATCACAGGTATCCCGTTCCTGCCCTCCTTGCTGACGTTCCCGCTTATCCAGGAAGTCAGATGGTATCTCGGCACTTGCAAGCAGGGCGAAAAATCCTTACCAATCATTGAGCTTGCTCGAGAGGATGACATCACCGGTATTCGGATCACGCCTAACGAACACTTCCTGTGTTGTGTCAGCCGCATGGTCGGTCAGTAACATAGGTCTTGATGATCCACTGGGGGTTTAACTTCACAGCTACCGTACTAAATCCTGGCTGGTCCAGTCCTTTTTTCAAAGGTCAGTGGCTTTCACCCGGGCCCAGGACCTCATCCAGGGTTGTGGCGGTGAGTATTCGCTCAGCCCACCGAAGTAGGGTATCGGTATCAGCTGTTTCGATGCGGTGGAGGATGCTGGGGTCGGGGGGACCGAATTTGAGGGCAATTTGACGAAGAAGCATTGCGGATTCACCCTCCTGGCGACCCTCCTGGATGCCTTCCGCCAGGACATCCTGGTAAAAACGGGTTTGTTTCAGATCAATGTCAGTCAAGGCCAACATAGCTTGAATTTCCTCTCGGCTGCATCGGGGGAGCTTATAGATCAGGATCGTCTCGATAAAGTTCAGCAAGTCCAGCCGTTCTGAATCGAGGGGGGCGCGGCCAAGCAGGCGCTGGGCGCGTTGGAGCGCCGTATCGGTTTCGTCCACGATGAGTCGCAGCAGTTCCCAGCCTGGTGTCTGGCGCTCTTGCCCGCTCAACGCGGTCAGGTCTATCCGCTGGATCTCTGGCAAGGAGAGGAGCGAAGCGTAACCGATGGGTGTGCGCTCTACGCTGGCATGGGGATAGATGACCAATGCCCGCCAGGGACGTGGTTTGGGCGCGCGATGGAGAAAAAGGAAGATCTCCGCAAAAAGCCGCCGGTAAAGGGTCTCGTCAGGTTGGAACTGGACCTCGACAAATACCCACGGTTCATCACTGTCCTCGGGGGGTGCAAGAACGCCGTCCAGCCGGAAGGCGGTCTGTTTTATTTCTTCCGAGCGAAAGGTGTAGTGCGATCCGCTGGTTGGTTCAAGTCCCGCCAGATCCAGTCCCAGGCCGGGCCAGCGCCGGAAGAGTTCGTAGAAGAGACTATCGGTCTTCACTGGCGGAACTTCCGGCTACCCTTGGCTCAAGGTCTCATCCAGCTTGGCCAGATCGAAATCCCCGGTGACCAGGCTGGTGCCGATACCCTGAAGCAGGACCAGCCGCAGGCGACCATCCTGGACCTTTTTGTCCACGGCCATCAGGTCACGGAAGGTCGCGGGGCTGAGTTCCCGGGGTGGGGCGGTGGGCAGGCCGGCGGCGGCGATGAGGGCGCGGGCGCGCTCCAGGTCGGCGGCACTCAGCCAGCCCAGGCGGTGCGAGAGGTCGGCGGCCTGGCACATGCCGGCGGCGACGGCCTCGCCGTGGAGCCAGGCGCCATAGCCCATGCCGGTCTCGATGGCATGGCCAAAGGTGTGGCCTAGGTTGAGCAGGGCGCGCTGGCCGGATTCGCGTTCGTCCGCCGCCACCACCTCGGCCTTGTTGCGGCAGGAACGCTCGATGGCCTCGGCCAGGGTGGCGCCGTCGCGGGCGCGCAGGGCGGGCATCCGTGTCTCCAGCCAGGTGAAGAAGTCGGGATCGCGAATCAGGCCGTACTTGATGACCTCCGCCAGACCGGCGGCGACCTCCCGGTCCGGCAGGGTGTCGAGGGTATCGGTGTCGATAATCACGGCGCGGGGCTGGTGGAAGGCGCCGATCATGTTCTTGCCCAGGGGGTGGTTGACGCCGGTCTTGCCGCCCACGGAGGAGTCCACCTGGGCCAGCAGGGTGGTGGGCACCTGGATGAAGTCCACGCCGCGCTGGTAGCAGGCGGCGGCGAAGCCGGCCATATCCCCCACCACGCCACCGCCAAGGGCGACCAGGGTGCAGTCGCGACTGAAGCGGTTGCACAGCAGGCTGTCGAAAATGCGGTGCCAGATCTCCAGGGTCTTGTACTCCTCGCCATCGGGGAGGATGACCCGCGCCAACTGGTAGCCGGCCAGGGCCTGTTCCACCTGGGCCAGGTAGAGGGGGGCGACCGTCTCGTTGCTGACGACCATCACCTGGCGGCCGCGGATGTGGGGCCGGTACCAGCGGGGATCGGCGAGCAGTTGCCGGCCGATATAAATCGGATAGGAGCGGTCGCCGAGGGCGACCTCAAGGGTTCTGGTCATCAGACTAATTCCGTCTCCAGGCGCCGGCGGATCTCCTTGACCACGGCGGCGGTGCCGCGCTTCTCGGTGGAGACAACCAGGTCCGCCACCTGGCGGTAGAGGGGCTCGCGGATTTCCATGATGTCGCGCAGGCTCTGCAGGGGGTCCGCCGTCTGGATCAGCGGCCGGTTGCGGTCGCGGTTGGTGCGGGCGAACTGCTGCTCCGGGCTGCAATGGAGGTAGATCACCACGCCGCGGGCGGTCAAGCGCTGGCGATTGGCCTCGCGCAGCACGGCGCCGCCGCCGGTGGCGAGGACGATGCCCTCCTGGTCGGTCAGGTCGGCGATGACCTGTTGCTCACGGTTGCGAAAACCCTCCTCGCCCTCGTACTCGAAGATGGTGGGGATATCGACGCCGGTGCGGCGCTGGATCTCGTGATCGCTGTCCTCGAACTGGAAGGACAGGGCGTCGGCGAGCTGCCGGCCGATGGTGGATTTGCCGGCCCCCATGGGACCGACGAGAAAGATGTTATTTAACCGCTTCATGGACAGATACTTTCTCGTTGAGGATCTTGGCGTTCAAGCGCTTGGGGGCCATCAGACCCGGTTATTAACGCGCTTTCATCTCTTGTTGCAGAATGCGCGGGGTGACGAAGATGAGCAATTCCTTATTGGTTTCCTGACGGGAATCATTCTTGAAGAGATTGCCCAAGATCGGTAAATCGCCCAGCCAGGGCACCTGATCCTTGTTGGTGAATCGGGAGCGCTCGAACACTCCACCCAGGACCACAGTTTCCCCATTGTCTACCAGGACGTTGGTCTCCACCGTCCGCTTATTGATATAGGGGTTACCATCGACCTCCAGGACGGCGTCCGCCTCATCCTTGGACACCTTCAGGCCCATGATGATGCGATTGTCCGGGGTGATGTGGGGGGTGACATCCAATTTCAGTGTCGCATCCTCGTATTTCACCGTGGGTGGTTGATCGACGGTGCCCGGGGTGACGACCGGCACCCGCTGGCCCACTTCGATCAAGGCGGCTTGTTTGTCGGAGGTGATGACCCGGGGATTAGCCACGATTTCCCCGCGCCCTTCCTCCTGCATCGCCGTCAGTTCCAGTTGTAGTAGGTAGCTGCCGATCTTACCGACCAGAAAGTTGATGCCACTCGTGGCGTTGAGTGCGGGCAGGTCGACCATCAGGGGGACGGTGTCATCAACGGTGGTGCCCCAGTAATCCTCGCCTTTCAAGGTACCACGTTGCGAACCGAAAATTTCGTTGAAGTCGCCGGTGTTTTCATTGACCTGCAAGCGGTTATAACCAAAACGGACCCCCAGTTCCCGGGCGAAGTTGTCAGTGGCGATGACGACCCGCGATTCGATCATGACCTGACGCACGGGGACGTCCAAACGGGCCACTAACTGGCGGATCTCTTCGAGCTTTTCCGTCGTTTCCTGCACCAGCAGGGTATTGGTACGTTCATCGGCGGTGACGCTGCCACGGCTAGAGAGGAGTCCCCTGACCTCCGCCTGCTCCTTTTCGGCTTTGGCTTTGCCATTGACCTGGCCAAGATTGGTGCTCGCCTGGCCGGTGGTGATCTGGCGGGTTTCCAGGAGCTTGGCGATATCCGCGGCCTTGGCGTAATTGATCTGGATGTACTCGGTGCGCAGTGGCGCCAATTCCTCGATCTTCCGCGTAGCCTCCAGTTCCTTTTCCTCCCGGGCCATGACCTCCTCGGTCGGGCCCACCATGATAACGGTGCCCTTCTGGCGCATGGTCAGACCCTTGGCCTTGAGGATGATATCCAGGGCCTGGTCCCAAGGAACGTTTTTCAGGCGGAGGGTCACGTTACCCGCCACGGTGTCGCTGGCGACCAGGTTGAGGCCGGTGAAGTCCGCCAGGAGCTGGAGCACGGCCCGAACCTCGATATCCTGAAAATTCAGACTCAGCCGGTCGCCGCTGAAGGTCACCTGCTCCCGCTGACGCTGCTCGCGTTGTTCCGGGCTGAGGGCGCGAAATTCGATAGTAAAGAGTTCGTTGACCTGGTAAGCCAGATATTCGTAGTCCTTGGTGGTCTCGACGGCGATCACGACATCACGACCCTGGGCGCGGGATTCGATCGCCACCACGGGGGTGCCGAAATCCACCACATCCAGACGGCGCCGCAGGCGCTCGGGTAAGGAGGTGTCGAGCACCTCGGCCACCACCTTACCGCCCTTTTCCGCCACCGTGACCCGGGTGTTTTCTGCCGGAAGCTTGACGAGCACACGGCCCTCGCCTCCCGGACCCCGTTGGAAATCAATGGCACGCAGGCCAGGGCCCATGGCAGTGGCTTCAGCCCGGACTGCTGCCGCCAGCGGTGACGTGACAGCTTCAGACGCCACGGCAGAGGGCGGATTGATGGCGATGGTCACCCGCTCGCCGACGCTCTGGACCTGGTAAGGCACCAGGGCATTGAGATTGATGACGATCCGGGTACGGCCCTCGGCATCCAGGGCCGTGAGGCTCTGCACCGGTCCCACATCGATCTGCACAGTTTTGCGCGGAAGCTCACTGGTGACCGCGGGGAGGTCGATGACGATCCGCGCCGGCGAATCGGTGGCGAAATCCCGGGGGTCGCTCACCGGCCCGGATAACACCAGGTCGATACGGACCTGGTTACCAGGGAGCGTGGCGAACTCCACATCCTTGAGGGCCGCCGCCAGAACCAGGGACGGGACCAGCATCAGGACCAGCGCGAGCCAGATCAGCGCCAGGGGCGCGAGGCGCGGGACACACCACAGCCCTAACCCGCTCGTCCCTCTGGCCAAAAAACACGATTGAAATTGCATGGGCTCTGCGTCTGGGGGTTACTTTTTTCGCTCGTCGGCGGCCAGGGCGAGGGAGGCCTCGCGCTCCAGCCAACGACCGGTGCTGTCCTGGATGATTTCGATGAGGTCGATGCGTTGTTCAGAAATCCGAATGATACGGCCATGGTTCTGGCCTAGGTAGTTCCCTACCGCGACCCGGTGGAGGGATTTGTCCTCCCTGGAACGGATCAGGCCCCAGATCTGGTTGTCCTGCTCCAGGATGCCTTGCATAAGTAGGCCATCCAGGGCGAAACGTTCTAAGGCCTCTTTGGGGCGGTGAGGATCCGGGGCGATACCGCTGGGGTCCGGTGGCACGGGGATGATGGCCGCCGTCTCGCGATCCATGACAAAAGGGTCACGACGCTTGCCGGGATCGTACTGGAAACCTTCGGCCAGCGTGAATTCGGGTAAGGGAGCGATGGGCGGCGGACGGCGCAGCTTGACCTGGGTGACATAGTCTTGCAAATCGCTGATATCCGGGTTCCCACAGCCCCCCAAGCCCAGGACCACCAGGCTCAGCACAAGTATGAGGCGGGGCGGGAAGCTGATCGGGCGGATCATGGCTTGGTGGATTCCTTCTGCCCCGCCGCTTGCCCTTTCCCGGCTGGCGTCGGCTTCCCTCCCTTGGTGCCTTTCTTACCCTCCTGCTCCTTGGCCATCTCGCTGTCTTCCAGGTAGCGATAGGTCTTGACCGTCGCGCGCATGCTCAGCTTGTTGGCGACTGGGGCAGGGGGGGGGTTGCGGGGATCCTTCTTATCGGGGGTCGTGATGGCCACCTCATGGACGGTGACGATCCGCGGCAGGGCGGCGAGGCCACTGATGAAGTTACCCAGCTCATGATAGTTGCCCGTTACCTGGACCTGAATGGGCAGTTCGGCATAGAAGCTCTTGGAGACTTCGGCTGTGGGTTGGAAAAGCTCGAATGTCAGGCCCACGGACAGGCCAGTCTGGGAGACATCCACCAACAGGGCGGCCACTTCCGCGCTGCCGGGCAGTTGCCGCAACAAGTCCTGGAGGAATTCCTCCATCTGGGCGAGTTGCTCACGGTGGGTTTCCAGGTTGGCCGCCAGACGCTGCTTGCTCTCGAAGGTGGCGCGCAGTTCGGTTTCCTGGGCCTCGACACGGCTCAGTCGGTCGAGTTGCTCCAGGGTGAAGAACCAGTACCAGCCACCCGCGAGCACGGCACACAAAAAGAGGATCAGAATGCCTTTCGCCAGGGGCGGCCAGTCGCCGATGGTGCTGAAATCGAGATTATTGAGTTCTTTCAGATCCATGGCAGACCAGGGGCATGCACCGGCCTTAGCCGGCGGACTTCCCTTCCTCCGGTTGCTCTGGCCGCCGCTGCTCTAATTGCAGTTCGAAATGACTGAGACCGGTCTCGGTCTTGTCCTGCTCCTTGATGATCTTGAGGTTGGGCTTGGCGATCCAGGCCGAGGCGTTGATGTTGCGCATCAGGTCAGAGATGCGGCCGTAGGATTGGGCGCGCCCTTCCAGCACCACGCTCGTCCCTGTCTGTTTGATGCCGGTGAGAAAGAGGCCATTGGGAACGGCGGTCACGATCTCGTCAAAGAGATGCACGATCTCGGGTCGCAGTCGTTGCAGTTCCTGGATGATCTCCATGCGCGCCAGCAGATCCAGTTTCTTTTTTTCGATCTCCTTGATCTCTCTAATCTTCCGGTCGAGACTGGCGATTTCGGCGGTGAGCAGGGCGTTGCGCGCCTCCTGGGCCACAATCCAGTCCTCGATGAGGAAATAACTGGCGAGGGCGCCCGCGAGGGTCAGGACGACGGCGCTCAGGGCCGCCGCGGTAATGAGGCGCTTCTGGTGCTGACGCTCCTTCTCGCGCCAGGGGAGCAGGTTGATGCGGGCCATTCAGTCGAACCCACGCAGGGCCAGACCAACCGCCAGGGCCAGGGCCGGCCCATGGCGTTGGATCAGTTGTCCGGGAACCCGGGGACCCAGGGTCATATGGGCGAAGGGATTGGCGACATAGGCCAGGATCCCCAAGCGGCTGCTGACCATCTGCTCCAGTTCGGGGAGGACGGCGCCCCCCCCAGCCAGGAGGATCTGGTCCGCGGGTTTAGAAGAGGTGGCGGAATAGTAGTACTGCAAGGCCCGCCCGATCTGCTGGGTCAGGGCCTCGGCGAAGGGTCGTGCCACTTCAGCGACAAAATCACCAGGCAATTCTCCCGCTTCCAGGCAACGCCGGGCCTCGTCGGCCTTGAGGCTATAGCGACGCTGGATCTCCTCCAGCAGTTGCGCGGCAGCGAAGCCCTGCTCCCGGCTAAACAGACCACGGCCATTGCGAACGACCTGGATGCGGGTGGCTTGGGCGCCGATATCGGCGATAGCGATGGTCTGCCCTTCCGCCAGGGCGCCCATGGTCAGGGTGGCGGCATTTTCCAGGGCGTAGGGCTCGGCATCGACCACCTCCGCCTCCAGCCCGGCGATCGCCAGCGCAGCCAGGAGGTTGTCGACGACCTCATGGCGGGTGGCCACCAGGAGGACATCGACCTCGCCCTGGGTCACGGCAGGACCGAGCACCGTGAAATCGAGATTGACCTCATCGAGGGGGTAAGGGATGTACTGATCCGCATCGAGCTGGATCAGCCCTTCCATCTCGGCGTCTTTCATGCCTGCCGACAGGGGGATGACCTTGGTGATCGTCGCGGAACCGGGAACGGCCACGGCAGCAGCCTTGGCCTTGGTACCACAACGGGTAACTGCCTGGCGAATGGACTCGCCCACGGCCTGAATGTCAGCAATCTTTTTTTCCACCACCGCCGTGGGGGGCAGCGTTTCCAAGGCGCAGCTTGCCACCTGGTAGGTATGGGCGGAGGCGGAACCGACCCGGGCGAGTTCCACCACCTTGACCGCGGTCGAGCCAATATCGATCCCCAGGAGCGGTGCCTGCTTGCGGCCAAGACCAAGACTGAACATGGCGGGTTAGAATGGCTGAGAGCGGTTGGAGGCGAGCGTGGGCGTGCCGGGTTGCGGGGAAAGGAGCATCAGGTCTTTAATGCGATTCACTATATCTCATTTCCCGACTTCTTACCCGGCGGGAGGACCCTGAGCATGCAACATCGTGAGCGAGCAGAGACCCAGCGCTGCTGGCTGGCAGCGGAGGCGGCGCGCCTGATGGCGGAGCAGGGCATCGCCGAACCAGAACGGGCGCGGCGCAAGGTCGCAGAGCGGGCGGGGATCACCGACAAGCGTCACTGGCCGAGCAACGAGGAGATTCAGGAGGCGCTCCTGGCCTACCGGCGCCTGTTCTGGCGACCGGACCAGGCCGCCGCGGTGGACAAGCAACGCCAGCAGGCCTTGGCGGCCATGCGCCACTTCCACCGTTTCCGCCCCCGGTTGACCGGGACCCTGGCGACCGACTACCCGGACCCCAGCCAGCCGGTGCGTCTGCTGCTCGGCGCCGAGACGGTGGACGAGGTGGTGGTGGAGTTGCTCAACCAGGGCATCCGCTGGCGGGAGCGTCAGGAAGCGCGGCGCTTCGCCGATGGCAGCCGGGGCTTTCTGCCGATCTTGAGCTTCATGGCTGGCGATACCCAGATCGAACTACTGGTGCTACCGCGCACGGCGCGAAGCAACCCCCCCTTGGACCCTTTAGACGAACGCCCGGAGCGGGGCCTGGACGATTCGGCTGTGACACGCCTGGCCAGCCTGGAGACCGGACAGATCCACCCTGACCAATGAACGTGGCCACTCTACCTTTCGGACCTCGGATTTCGGGCCGCAGGGACCGGTAGGGCGAGAGGGTAAGCCGCCAGCCAGTAGGGGGATGCCGCCACCCCCCCAAAACAAAAGCGCCGGGATGCGGGTGGGCATCGCCGGCGCTCACGCGGCGTCTGATGGAAGCGGGAAGCCTCAGCGGCCGTATTTGCGACGGAACTTGTCGACGCGACCACCGGTGTCGACGATCTTCTGCTTGCCGGTGTAGAAGGGGTGGCAGGCAGAGCAGACTTCCACGTGCAGATCCTTGCGCAGGGTGGAGCGGGTGTTGAACTGGTTGCCGCAACTGCAGACGACCTTGGTATCGCTGTAAGCGGGGTGAATGCCTTCTTTCATGGTGACTCTAGCCTGGCCACAAGGGCTTGATCTTGGAAAACCGCGGAATTTATCACCGACCGGGACGGGCGGCAATTCTCGCAGAAAAAAAACCAGGGCCGCACCCATGAGGTACGGCCCCGTTGATGGTACCGAGGGCCGGACTCGAACCGGCACGGTATCGCTACCGTCAGATTTTGAGTCT
>SACH01000420.1 GCA_009928645.1 Gammaproteobacteria bacterium
TGGACCCCTGGTCCGCGAAGGGAAAGACGGTCATGCCCGCCGCCGTAACCACCTGGTTGCCGGGCAGATGAATGCGGGCCCCCTGGCCAGCCCGCACAGCGGGGATCAGGTTCTGCGGCACGTCAACGGTGACCCGCAGGTGATCGAGGGAGATACCGGTCATGAGCGGCTGGCCCGGATTGGCTATCTCCCCGACCTGGACGTGACGCTGGGTCACCAGGCCGGCGTAAGGGGCGCGCACCTCGGTATAGGCCAATTGCTCATTGGCCTGTTCCAGGGCGGCGGTGGCGGCCTCGACCCTGGCCTGGGCATTCTTGACGTCGGCGATGGCCTTGTCCATGGCGGACTCTGAGGCGGCCTGCTTGTTGAACAGCCCCTTGATGCGGTCGAATTCCTCCCGGGCATGGTTGAGGGTGGCGTTGGCCGAATCCAGCTCCGCCGCCGCCTGCGCCACCCGGGCCCGATGTTCGGTGTCCTTGATCCGGGCAATGACGCTGCCCGCCGCGACGAAGTCGTCGACATCAAAGAGGACCTCCTTGACCTGCCCCTGGGTCTGGGCGGAGACCGTGGCCTGGTTGACGGCCTCGATGATGCCATCGAGCTGGTATTCCCGCGGGATCTCGCGGTAGGTCACGGTGGCGCTGACCAATTTTGCCGGGTCCAGGTCGGCCGCCGAGGCAGCGACCAGGGCGGAGAGGAATGGTATCAAGGAGGCAAGGCTCATCGGCAGAGTACCTCAGGTGTGAATATCAGGCTTTGCTAATCTATTTGGGGCTGCAGAAAAAGACAAGCAAACCAGGCAAAAATAGACCCCAGCATCGTTAATGCACACCCAAGGTATAGCGCTTTTGGGTTGTCCTGCGTCGGTCGGGCGCTGGGGTGGGCGTTCAGAATTCGTCCCTGCTGGGGTGACAACAGTATCTTTAGCTGTCGACACCCCCGACCGAAGCCACCCAATTCACCTCGACCTGGCTGGGGGCCAGCCGAAATGGGTTGGACTTAAAAATACGCTTTATTAATAAGTATCTTACCGCATTTCACGTGCAGCTACTCAGGATCTGATGTTGGGGCTGATCTGGGAAGGAACAGATCGGCCTCCGACAAGCTATCCTGGGCCTTGGGCCTGACCACGGCAATGCCTTCTGTCAATAGGGGGCGGATGGCATGCAGAATATTGGTGAAGAGGTGCGGATGTTCGGCCTCCTCCCGCGCCAGCAGGGCCTTCATGTGTTCACGGCGGGTAGGGGCGGCGAAGCAGGCGGGGCAGGAGTCCGCCACCACGGGCAGACCCGCGGCTTGGGCGAAGTCCGCCATCTGCCGCTCCCGGCAGTAGGCCATGGGGCGGATGATGCGCACGTCACCGGCGTCGTTGAGGTAGTGGGCCTTCATGGTCCGCAACTGGCCACCGTGGAAGAGGGACAGCAGCAGACTCTCCGCCAAGTCATCCAAATGCTGAGCCAGGACCAGAACGTTATAGCCGTGCTCGCGGCACAGGCGGTACATGATGCCGCGCTTCATCCGGGAACAATAGGCGCAGAAGGAATCCCCGTCCATGTGTGCCTTAGCCTGGTCCATGATCGGTTGTCGTTCGTAGTGCCAGGGTACCCCTAAGGTGTTGTAATAGGATTGAAGTGGCTCGGGGTCAAAGCCCGGTACCTCGGGATCCACCGTCAGTACCGCCAGATCGAACCGCACCGGGGCATAAGGTTGCAGATGCCGGAGAGTGTGCAGCAGGGATAGGGAGTCCTTGCCACCAGACACCCCAAGCAGGAGCCGATCCCCCTCACGGATCATGCCGTAATCCCCAATTGCCCGGCCAACCTGGCGCAGAAGGGACTTGGGTGGCTTGATGGCTGTGGTTATCATGGCTGTATGAGGGGCTGCTGGGCCGGCCAGTCGGCGGTGGCGATACCCTCCCCAAGGTCGGCCACGACCAGGCGCTCGCGCACAGCCAGCAGTTTATCCAGCAGGGCGGGTTCGAAGGCGGCATAGGCCGCGGCGTCCGGGACCCGCTTGACCACCACCCCCAACAACTCGGTGATGGCATTGCCGATGGAGTTCTGGCTGATGGTGACCAGCAGTTTTCCGACGTCGTTGCGGTAGATAAGCTGCTTGAAGGCCGGCTGCCAGCGGATTGCGTTGGCGTAGGCCGGGTCCTTGATGCAACGCTCCCGCACCCG
>SACH01000421.1 GCA_009928645.1 Gammaproteobacteria bacterium
GAATGCGGCGATGGACAAGGTGCTGGGCCGCACCTTTGAGGATGGCGACTATCGCCAGGCGATCGCCGAGTTGCGCGCGGTCCTGCTGGCACGCATCGCGGAGATCCTTATAAGCGAAAGCGATCCACTGATCAGGCAGGCGCTGGAACTCCTCGCCCTGGCCTTGCCGACCCAGGACCATCACACCTCGATCCAGCAGTTTGGCAATTTCGGCCGCATGACGGCCGAGGACATGTCCCAGCGGCTGTGCCGGGATCTGGGCCTGACCCCGGGCGAGAGCGCCTTTGGCAATATCGAACTGCTGGGCCGCTCCCCAGACGTGGCGAAGTGGATCTACAGTTACCTGCATTGCCTGCGTATCCTGGGCAACGAGGCGGTACACCTGGCGGAACGTGACCAGCGCATCCCCAGGGCCCTGGCGGCTGGGGACCTGACCGTGATCCTCAGCAATCTGAGCCGGGTGCTCGATTTTTATCGGCAATGGCAAATGGGGCGCGGCCTACGCAACGGGTCGCTGGCCGGCTGAGGCTGGGCGCGCGCTATCCTATTGTTTTATCTTGTTAGGCGTAGAGGATGAATCAGTGTGTACACCAAGCATGGACACGTTTGGCAGGCGGCCTACCTTCCCTATTCCCAGGCCGGGGGGAGGCGCCATGTCCATTCATGTGGCTGTCCATGGCCAATGCTATCTGGCTTGGCAATCCCTACTGGTCTTCGGCGGAGACAAAGATGAACCAGTAATCTCCCGTCCCGTGGTCTCGTTGTTAAAGGAGGGGCATCGACTCTATGTGCTGCCAGCGACCACCAAACGTGATGATGCCCTTTACCCCATCGACCTTAGACGATGTTCCGTCAAGGATGGCAACAACCGATTCCGTTACAGCTATCTGAGTCCTCATCCAGAGGTGGTAACCGCATCCAAACTCAAGGAAAAAGGCATACTTCCCGACAACCTGCGTCAGAATATTGCCACGTGGCTGCGCAATCGCCACCTGGGGGCTGCGCTATGAACGACCAGGAAGCGGAAGCAACTTTGCGCGATCTCTGGTCCCGGCGTCCCAATCTGACCAAAGCCGAATGGACCCGGTTGTATCAACTGATCCATGGTTTCCTGCAGTACCGCCACTGGCCGGAACTCCAGTCATTGCGCGGAACCCGCGAAGAATTCATTCACGATTTCTTCATGGACAGGGTCTTCCTGGGAGGTGCCCAAGGAGGCGAAATTCATCACTCGGGTGCGTTGGTCGTTTTCTTTCGCCGCTATCTCATCAGCTTGCTCAGAGCCCCTCATGTGCGCCGCCGCCAGGATGAGGACGGCGGGGATGGCGCGGAAATACCCCCGTCAGACCCGGTAGATGCCCTGCCCGCCCGCGGGGAAGCGTTGGAGAAGCCACTGCACGTGAGCAGCCGGGACCCTGCCAGGGACCTCCTCGACCTGGTGGCCGAAGAGGTGCGGGGGATATTGACCGGTAAGCGCCAGAACCCCCAGGAGAATGAAACCTTCACAGCCTTGCGGGAACATTACGGCCTGTGGGTCCCGGAGATCCTGGCCTCCGCCCGCGGTTTCCTCACGGGCCAGGGCCTTTGGGAACGGCTCAGGTCTGAGAGCGGCTGGATATTGCTCTATTTACGCGAGCATTTTTGCCCGAAAAACGGGACCGCCTTGGATGCCCTCCGGCGCCGGCACCAGATTGCGTCACACCATTACAAAGCACTCAATCTGGGCATCACGGTACCCAAGGGCGATCAGGCCGCCCTCGCCGTTTTCCGCCGCAGTTTCCGGGGGCAATGGCTGGATAGCCTGGGAATCCCGGTGGATCAGGATCATCGGGTGGAGATGGCCCTGGCGTTGCAAATGCTCTGCCTGGTTGCGTTATATGATCAGGCCGTACAGGTGCCCGCATGAGCCCCGACAGCGTGAACCGTGATCCCCCGGCGGGGGGCTTGGCCAGCGGCGGGGCTCCCAGAACCTGTCTTTGGGCGTATCCGCCACCGGCCGCCGAGCGCGCTGGTGGCGAGGAGAATTGATCATGCGACGACTTGCCCCACCCCTGAGCGTCATTGAAGACGCCTTGTTTGATCCCTCACCGGCTTTGTTGCAGCGGTGGCTGGAGGGTGACCCCTCCCTGTCCGCGGAGCGCCGGGCCGCACTCGAGGCGGACCCCGCGGCGCAGGCCTA
>SACH01000422.1 GCA_009928645.1 Gammaproteobacteria bacterium
CGGCCACCTGTTGGTCGTCAACGCCCAGAGCTTCACCGACTGTCCGGAAATCCAAAAGCTGACCGGCAGCGCGGACGTGAAGCCCATCAACCTCATCGTCACCCCGGACCAGGACGGTCAGCTCCTCTATGAGGTCCTCGGCCTGGCGCTGAAACAGGTGGCCTTGATGCCTACCAGCAACCACTTCCGCCTCTACCGCCTGAGCGGCCGACCGACCTCCAGCGCTTACCGCAGCCGCGACGACTTCATCCGTGCCCTGACCCTGACCCGCGAGGACTTCTTCCACCTCATGGCCGGGACCTTCCTGCTCGAAACCCTCGACCAGATCGAGGCCCTGCTGCACCGGTTCACCCACCTGTTCGACCTTACCGGCGCCGAAACCACGGAATACGCGATTGCTGTCGCGCCCCTCCACCAGGCCGTCGCCGCCATCCGTCACACCCACGATCACCCCACCCGCGACCGCCTTGGCGTCTGCCTCGCCAACCAGTGGTAGCTATTTGGAGTGAAGCCACCCCTACCCCTTCACAAAGCGCGAAAGCAAAACCGCATGTTTTTCCATAACCAAGAAAAAAAGGAACGACACCCATGAACGCGAGAATAACGGCAACCGTGACCAGAAAGAAATTTCCAAAAAAACTATTTGCATTTTTGTCCATTATTGCCAGCACGCCCACTTTAGCCTGGGATGGTTACGACTGGGAACGAGGCAGTTTTGTCGAGATTGGCAAAGGTAATCTGGTACGCGATGGGCGGGAGATCGAATATTACGATTATGGCTCTGGCGGTTATAAATGGGCAGATGTTGAATCAATTCGCAGCTACGGATCGAGCGTGGAAATAGAAATCTACGACCATGACTCCGGTGAATACAGAACATTTGAGATGGATCGCTAACCAACCCCTTTCGCCACGGGACGACGCGGTGTGCTCCGCTACCCGCGTCAGTCCTTATCTGTTCAAAAGCGGGAAATCCTCAAATCATGCTGTGGCTGATTTGCATGGTCTCAAGCAACTTTTATTGATCGGTTTGGAGAAAATAATGCAGCGCACGCTCATTGCCCTGTCCGCCCTGGCCACCCTGTTCGCTACCCCAGCCTACGCCGCCAAAGATGTCTACGTGGATGGCTACTACACCAATCGCGGGACTTACGTCCAACCGCACCACCGGACCTCACCGGACAGCAACCCCTACAATAACTACTCCACCCTGGGCAACTCGAACCCCTGGACGGGCCAGCGTGGCACCGAGTCCCCCTACGGCAGCCGCTCCTCGCTCTACGACGGCACCACGGGTAGCTCGTCTTATGGCTTCGGGTCGATCTACGGCCGCTGATCACTAACCCGCCTGTCACCGGCAAGCGCGCGGAATGGCCCCGTGCTTGCCGGCTAGGTGCAACTTGTAAGGAGGAATGACCATAGCGGTGCTCGTGGAAGCCATCTCGGTCATCGTGCGCCGTGACGCCATTCTGGGCAAGAATCCCGGGGGCCACGCCGACGTCGCCCCAGGGACGCCCTCGCACCCTGCGCCCTGCCCCTGTTCGCGCACAAGATCCCCGCCGGTGTCCCCTTCCCGGCGGAGGAAAACGCTGAATACACCCTGGACCCCAACCGCTACCTGGTCAGCGACCCGGCCGCCACGCGCTTCCTCACCGTGCCCGACGAGCCCCTCCACCACCGCGGCATCCTTGGGGGCGACCTGCTGGCCATCCACCTCGGCCCGGCAACCTGGTCCGTGCCGAGGTCGAGGGTCAGCCGCTGATGCGGGAGCTGCGCCAGCACGGAAGCTGCTATCGGCTGTGCGCCGATCACCCGGACTTCGGCCCCTTCCCCGCGCAACCCGGCAAGGAGCTGGGCATCCTCGGGGTGGCCATCGCCATGGTGCGTACCCTCTACCTGGTAGCGGGTTACCGGCCACCTAACGGCCCCCGGTCCTGAACCTGCACAGCCCCCCTGGCCCATGCTGCAAGATGACGCGGCCACCTTGGACGAGATCAAGCGCATGAGTGGCGAACGGTTGCAGGTATTGCTGGCGCTTCCTTGCTGCCGGCCATGCTGGCGCGTGACCGCGATGTGGGTCGTGCTCATGGCCCTAGTCTGCCACAGCCGTCGGACAGCGGCTGTCCGATCACAGGGGTCTCATCACCCCGTACGCCCGGGCTGTGACGGGCTGGAACC
>SACH01000084.1 GCA_009928645.1 Gammaproteobacteria bacterium
CAGCATGGCGGCAAGCCGATCGTCTACGTCGATGAAGGCGGCCTGGGCTACCGGGCACGGGAGGTACGGCTCGGCCGGGTGGGGGACACCCAGGTCGAGGTCCTGAGCGGTGTCAACGAGGGTGAGCGGGTGGTGACCCAGGCCGCCCTCATCCTCGACTCCCAGGCCCAGCTCGCCCATGCCGCCCTGGCGGTCGCCGCCGCCGATCAGGCCAGCGATGCCCCGCCGGTCAGGGTGGACGCCGGCCTGGCGGCCCACGACGAGCAGGCCTATGCCCTGCTGCGCACCCTGGTCTTCGCCACCGCCGATGCCGCCAGCCCCCTGGCCGCCGATGACCTGGCCGGCTACCGGCAGGCCCTGCCGGCCCTGAATCAAGCCCTGTCGGCCTATCTGGCGGGCCATGCCCCCGCCGCCCGAGGCCCCCTGGCGCCCTTCGCCGGCAAGCTGGCCGAGGGCCCCGACCTGGAGGCCGCCCGTCGCGCCTTCGAACCCTTCAGCACCGCCGTCTCCGACCTGGCGCGGGAGCAGCATCTCCACCATCGCGAACAGCTCTGGATCTTCCAGTGCCCCATGAGCCCGGTCCTGGGTACCGCCCGCTGGCCCTCACGCAGTCAGCAACTGAGCAACCCCTTCTTCGGCTCGGCCATGCTCCGTTGCGGCAGCGAGGTCAAGTAATCGACCCGGACCCCAATATCACGAAATGACGCTGAGTAAGGCCGGCCACCCATGATCGATCGCCTCATCCGCTGGTCCCTGCATAACCGCTTCCTGGTGCTCAGCGGCTTCCTCGCCCTCTGCGCCTGGGGGCTGGTGGCCATGCAGCGGGTGCCCATCGACGCCATCCCGGACCTGTCGGAAAACCAGGTCATCGTCTATGCCGACTGGTCCGGGCGCTCGCCCCAGGAGGTGGAGGACCAGATCACCTACCCCCTCTCCGTCGCCCTCCAGGGCCTGGCCGGGGTGCGAACGGTGCGCGCCTCCTCCATGTTCGGCTTCGCCTTCCTCACCGTCATCTTCCAGGACGACATCGACGTCTATTTCGCCCGCACCCGGGTCCTGGAGCGCCTCAATTCCCTGGGCGACCTGCTGCCCACGGGGGTGGTGGCGCGTCTGGGCCCGGATGCCACCGGCCTGGGCTGGGTCTATCAGTACTACCTCAAGGACGATTCCGGCCAGCAGGACCTGGGCGCCCTGCGCACCCTGCAGGACACCTATGTCCGCTATCAGCTCGCCGCCGTCCCCGGCGTGGCGGAGGTGGCCAGCATCGGCGGCTTCGTCCGCCAGTACCAGATCGAGGTCTCGGCCCTCAAGCTCAAGCAGTATGGCGTCACCCTCGGGGAGGTGATGGACGCGGTGGCCGCCGCCAACCTCAACGTCGGCGGCAGGACCATCGAGGAGAATGGTGCCGAATACATCGTCCGTGGCGTCGGGCTGGTCGAAGGCGGCGCCGACCTGGAGCTGATCCCCCTCCGGCCCCGCCAAGGCACCCCCCTCTACCTGCGCGACCTGGCCATCATCCAGGTCGGCGGCGACTTCCGCCGCGGTGCCCTGGACGTGGATGGGCGCGAGGTGGTGGGTGGCATCGTCGTCATGCGCTATGGGGAAAATGCCTACCAGGTCATCCAGGACGTCAAGGCGCGTAGCGCCGCCCTGGCCTCCGGCCTGCCCCCAGGGGTCAGCCTGGTGGCCTTCTACGACCGCAGTGACCTGATCGAACGCGCCATCGCCACGCTCAAGGAGGCCCTGACCGAGGAGATCCTCCTCGTCGTCCTGATGCACGTCCTCTTTCTGTTTCACTTCCGCAGCATCCTCATCGTCACCCTGCCGCTGCCGGCCTCCATCCTCATCGCCTTCATCCTGATGGACCAGTTCGGCATCCCGTCGAACATCATGTCCCTCACCGGCATCGCCATCTCCATCGGCGTCCTGGTGGATGCGGGCATCGTCATGACCGAGAACGTCATCCGCCACTGCGAACGCGCCGCGGCCGGCCTGGCACGCCGGCTGACCGCCGCCGAGGTCTGGGACCAGACCCTGACCGCCGCCACCCAGGTCGGACGGCCCCTGGTGTTCTCCATGCTGGTCATCATCCTCGCCTTCGTGCCGGTCTTCCTGCTCACCGGCCAGGAGGGCAAGCTCTTCCATCCCCTGGCCTATACCAAGACCTTCGCTCTGATCGGCGCCACCCTGCTGGCGGTGACGGCGGTGCCGGTGTTCTGCACCCTGCTGGTGCGCGGCCCCCTCCAGGCCGAGCAGGACAACTGGCTGATGAAGGCCCTGCTGCGCCTTTACGACCCGGTCCTTGATTGGGCCCTCGGTCACCGCAAGACGGTGCTGGGCCTGGCCGCCGGCCTGCTGACCCTGTGCCTGATCATCGCCCTGGGCCTGCCGCGCCCCGTCCAGGCCCTGCTGCCGGATTCCCTTGCCCGCCACACCCAGGGCTTCGGCAGCGAGTTCATGCCCACCCTGGAGGAGGGCTCGCTGCTGTTCATGCCGGTGCTGCTGCCCGCCACCGCCCTCACCGAGGTCAAGCGCATCATGGCCTGGCAGGACCAGGTGATCAGCCAGCACCCGGCAGTGGCCTCGGCGGCGGGCAAGCTGGGACGCGCCACCACCGCCACCGACCCGGCACCGGTGGAGATGATCGAAACCACCATCCAGCTCAAGCCCAAGGACCAATGGCCGGCGGGGACCACCAAGGACAGCATCGTCGCCGATCTTTCGGCGCGGCTGATGCAGCTACCGGGTTATATCCCCGGCTTTCTCCAGCCCATCGAGAACCGCATCCTCATGACCAGCACCGGCATCCGCGCCCAGGTGGGGGTGAAGATCTTCGGCGACGACCTCGACGCCCTGCAGGAAAAGGCCTTTGAAGTGGAGCGGGTCATCAACCAGGTCCCGGGGGCGGTGGGGGTGGCCCCCTCCCGGGTCCAGGGCAAGCCCTATCTGGAGATCCGCGTCCAGCGCGACCGGCTGGGGCGCTATGGCCTCAGCGTGCAGGAGGTCTTCCGCCAGGTGGAGGCCGGCATCGGTGGCGCTACGCTGGGCACCAGCATCAGGGGACGGGAGCGCTGGCCGATCCAGGTCCGGCTGGAGGAGGCCGATCGCCTGGATATCGACCGCCTCGGCGAGATCCCCCTCATCACCCCCTCCGGGGCCCAGGTGCAGTTGGGCCAGGTGGCGGACATCGTCCGGGTGGTGGGCCCCAACGAAATCCAGAGCGAGAACGGCCGGCTGCGGGTCTTCGTCCAGGCCAATGTCCGCGACCGTGACCTGGGCGGCTTCGTGGCGGAGATCCGCGAGCGGATCGCCGCCGAGATCAAGCTGGACCCCGGCATGAGCATCGAGTACGCCGGCCAGTACGAGAACCAGTTGCGCGCCCGCCAGACCCTGACGATCGTCTTCCCCGCCGTCATCCTCATCATCTTCGTCACCCTGGTCATGACCTTCCGCTCAGCGGTGGAGGCGGCCCATGTGCTGCTGGCGGTGCCCTTTGCCCTCACCGGCGGCGTCCTGCTGCAGGCTTGGCTGGGCTTCCCCTTCAGCGTCGCCGTCTGGGTGGGCTATATCGCCCTGTTCGGCACCGCCATCCAGACCGGCGTCATCATGGTCACCTACCTGGAGGAGGCGGTGCAGACAGCACGCCAACGCCTGGGGCGGGAGCTGGACCGAGCGGAGCTGGTCGCCGCCGTCAAGGCCGGCGCCCGGCTGCGCCTGCGCCCCAAGGTGATGACGGTGGCCACCACCCTGGCCTCCCTGACCCCCATCTTCTGGCTGGACCGCACCGGCGTGGAGATCATGCAGCCCCTGGCCACCCCCGTGGTCGGGGGCATGCTCTCCAGCCTGGTGCATATCCTCATCGTCACGCCAGTGATCTTTGTCTGGCTCAGGGAAAGAAGCCCGGTCGCGGCGGAGGGTCGCCGCTGACAATGGACTTGGGCAGTCTGAGCAGCTGGCCATGTTCGAGCGCACCCTTGAACACGAACGGGCGGTGACCGCCGCCATCAACGATCTGGTGGATCATGCCCTCAGTGAAAAGGACCCTGCGACCAACATTTTCCTGCATTGGTTCGTCACCGAGCAAATCGAGGAGGAGGCTACGGTCAACGATATCCTGGGCCGCCTGCGGCTCTTCGGCGACAAGGGGGAGGGACTCCTGATGATCGACAACGAACTGGGCGCCGCGGCCAAGGTCATGGCCCAGGCCCTGGCACAGGCGAGCGCGGCCACGGCGGCTTGAGTGGCTCGGATCGCGGACATTCAGCCAGCGACCAGCGTGGCGCTCGACTGGGTTAGGGGAGGGGGGCAGGAGTCTGATCTCCCCGGAGGCTAGTCCGCCCGGGACAGTTGTGGGAAGGATTTTATCCATCACCACTCTCGCGTCAGCCTGTGGCTATAGAACCCGCTAAAGGTCCCAATCCCTCAGGCGCGCCCTCGAAGATGAAGGGGTTGAGGAAAAGGCGCGTGCCGAGCAGGCGCTCATCCACCGCGTTCAGATTTGCCTCCGCCATGACTCGCGGCCAGGCAGCGCGCAGGGTCTCGATCTGGTGGGCGATCAGGTCCTCCGCCGCTGCGGCATCCAGCAGGAAGTGCGGCGCGGCGGCAATGCAGGTGGCCAACCGGCTCAGCCGCTCCTCGTTGGTGATCAGCATGGCCTGACTGGCCTCGTTTCCGGTTCGATTCTGGGGGCAGATATCATAGGCGGGCGTCAGGCTGAGGTGCTCGCCGTCCCAGAAAGCGGCGTGGTTGCGGGCATGGTCATCCGTATTGCCGCAGAGGAGATTGAAGGTCAGCCGGCTGAATAGCTCCCGGAGCGTGGCCTTGGGCTGGGTGAACCGGTGCCGGATGATTTCCGCCAGATCCGCATAGCTGGCATAGCGAGCCATCAGTTCATCCAGGCCGAATAGCGTCAAGGCGGAGACCATCGCCCGGCGCCGCCAGCCTGAGGCAACCGGCATCCGGTCGAAACGCTCCACCAACAGAACATCCTTGCCGGCGACGCGCACCAGCCGGACGGGCGCGACCTGGAGGCCAAGCCGCTCGGCCAGGCGCATCGCGACAAATTCGGAATGGCATCCGGCCGCCCCAGGTAGCTCTGGCCATAGTTGAAGATCAGCCGGTCTCCATCCCGCGAGATTCTGCCCGCCACCACGGGTTCTGTCGCCAGCGGCAGCCAGATCCACACATAGCCCTCGTCGGGTTTGCGCTCAGCATCCATCTTGGTGGGAGTGCTCAGAATTCATCTTGCAGCGGCTGCTTGCGCTGACGGACGGCCTGAGGCAGGAGCCTCAGCTTGTCACGGGCCAGCGACAAATGACGCGCCAGGGAGGCAGGCTCCGCATCGAATAGAGGGACGCCCAGGATGCTGGCCACCTCGAACACCGCGCCAAGGGAGCAGCCCATGTCGCCCTGCTCGATGCGGTGGACCAGGCCGCGCGAAACCCCGGCGCGTTCCGCGACCGCGGCGATCGTCAGGCCTTTTTCCACGCGGGCGTCATGAAGCAGATGCCCGAACAGTTCGGCGGCCTCGCGCGCGTAGCGGGAGTAACTACGGGTTGCTGGCTTGCTCATGCAGACCTGACCGTTGCATAAAAAGGGCATGAAGCCTTTTTGAGATCTGTTTATGAGGCATCCTATCATGGCTCTGGCTGGTCATGGCCATGGTCATGGCCATGGCCGAGGGCGCCGCTGCCTGATGATGCTCTAGCGCTTGTTGGCCGGGCGCTATGTCCGGGTCTTTGATGGCGGCTATGGCCGGTGGTACCAAGGGCGCTGGAATTCAGCCTGTCACCCGGTCACCTATTGCGCGTCCGAGGGTGATGGATGACCAGGTGGTATCATCCTCAGCCTATCCCCATCTCCGTGACCACGCCGTTCCCGGTGATGTCTTTTTTGTATCCGGTATCTGAGATCGGATTAATTTTTCTAAGGGAGTCAACCGTGTCCGCAATGACCGACCTGATCGCCCAGATCGAGGACCCACGGTTGCGTGAGCGCCTCCGGCAGGAGTGGGTGGCGGCCACCAAAGAGAAAAAGTTCGGCCTGGTCTTCGATCCCCACCTGCCGGAGTTGCTCCCCCTTCCCGGGGTGCGCCCCCGGCGGGGCGACCTGGTGGCGCGACGGGCGGGACCCCTGACCGACCTCTACCGCGTGCGCCGGCTGAGAGAGGAAATCGCGATCTGTGTCCGGCCGGAAGGTGCGGCCGCGGCGGGCGATCCGTGGGAGTTTCCGGTGGATGAACTGCTGGTGGTGCGTCAGTTCGGCGAGCCGATCTTTCCCGCCCTGGTGCCGATGGGCAGCGTCCAGAACGGACCGGCGGATGCGCCTTGGCATGTGCTGATCGAGGCAGATAACTTCCATGCCCTTCAGGCCCTGCACTATCTCTATGCGGGGCAGGTGGACTGCATTTATATCGACCCGCCCTACAACACGGGCGCCCGGGATTGGAAATACAACAACGATTACGTGGACGGCAATGACGCCTGGCGGCATTCCAAATGGCTGGCTTTCATGGAGCGGCGCTTACGCCTGGCGAAGCGGCTGTTGAGGCCAGATACCGGGATTCTGATCGTCACCATCGACGAGCATGAGGTCCATCACCTGGGCATGCTCTTGGAGCACACCTTCCCTGCTGCCTCACGCCAACTGGTGACGATCGTCATCAACCAGAAGGGTGTCGCTCAGGGACGGCTCTCCCGTACGGAGGAATATGCCATCTACTGCTTCAACCCCGACGCCAAGTTGGCGCCGCGGGAAGATGACCTGCTCTCCCCCGACCGGGCGGATTCCAAGCGTTTCCGCAAACCGCGATGGGAGCGGTTACTGCGTGGCGGCACCAATTCTCGGCGTGTGGATCGACCGGGACTCTTTTTTCCCCTCCGTATCGACCCGGAACAGGCGCGGATTATCGCGATCGGGGACCCACTGCCCCTCGATCAGCAACCGGATTTGAGCCATCTGGCTGATCGCACCCTGGCCTGGCCATTACGCACCGATGGCTCGCTCGGCAACTGGCGTGTCAGCCCACCCACCTTGCGTGAATTGTTGGGTCAAGGGTTCGTGCGCTTGGGCGGCTTTGATGAAGGGCGGGGGACCTGGACTGTCCTGTACCTCGGCCGCAAGGCCCAGAACCAGATCACCAATGGCCTGATTGAGATCGTCAGCCGCGATCCGGTGACCGGGGCCGTCGAGGTCGCCTATACCCAGGGCGAACAACGCTCGGTGAAAACGGTCTGGCATCGTGCCCTCCATGATGCAGGCAATTACGGTTCGACGTTCCTGCGCAACATCCTGGGTGGCGAGAGCAGGTTCTCGTTTCCCAAGTCGGTCTATGCCGTTCGCGACGCGGTATCCGCTGTCGTCATTGACCGACCCAAGGCACTGATTGTGGACTTTTTTGCCGGGAGTGGGACAACCCTGAATGCAGTGAATCTCCTGAATGCTGCCGACCAGGGTGAGCGTCGCTGCCTACTCGTCACCAACAACGAACTGGGTGGTGAGGAGGCGGCCGACCTGAATGCGCGCGGCTATCAGCCCGGTGACGATGATTGGGAAGCCCAGGGCGTCTGCCGCGCGGTCACCTGGCCCCGCTCCAAGTACACCATCCTTGGCCGGCGCGACAACGGCACCGCTTTACCTGGTGAGTATCTAACCGGCAAGACAGTAGAGCGCGAACGCCCGCGACGCTTCGTCCCGATTAGCTTCCTTGACCCGGCCAGCCTCGATACCCCGGCGAAGAAAAAGCAACTAGTTGCCTTGATTCCGGGTCTAGCCCAGACCCTGGTGACAGATCCTTGTCCCTTCATCGTCTCAGAGGCCCATGCCGCTTCAGTGCTCTTCGATGATACGGCGGCCGCGGACTGGCTCGCGGCCCTTGAAGGCCAGGACCAGATCACCGACCTCTACATCCTGACCCCATCCAAAAGGCGTTTCGATGCCCTGAAGGCCCAGGCTGCGGAGATCCTGGGTCCCCTGCTGGTCAGCGAGGAAGAGAAGCGCCCCCTCGCCGCCGGTTTCTCGGCCAACCTGGCCTATTTCCGGCTGGACTTCCTGGACAAGGATCGGGTGGCCCTGCGGCGCGCCTTCCGCGAGATCCTGCCCCTCCTCTGGCTCAAGGCTGGGGCTGTCGGCCCCCGGCCGGAGTTGCCCGCGGACACCCCCGAGCCGCCCTTTTTCGCCCCGGCGGCCAATCCCTTCGCCGTCTTGCTGCACGAGGGCCGCCTGCCGGAACTGCTCGCCGCCCTGGCGGGCCGGAGCAACCTGCGGCTAATCTTCATCGTCACCGACTCCCAGGACTCCTTCAAGGACCTGACGTTGGACGTCACCGAGGCCTTGGGCAAACAGAATCCCGCGCTGCAGACCGTCCAGTTATACCGGGACTATCTGGAGAATTTCATGATCAATCGGGAGGGGGCCGGCCCGGGCCCGTCGTGGCGGGAGAATGCCGGGGGGCAGCCATGAAGCTCAAGCTGTTCGATTTTCAGGAGCAGGTGCTTGGCACCCTGCGCAACCGGGTCCTCGTGGCCCGCGCCTATGCCACCAGCCCCAATGCCACCCCCCAGGCCATCGTCTTTTCCGCCCCGACCGGGAGCGGGAAAACGATCATCATGGGTGCCCTGTTCGAGGATATCCTGTTTGGTGAGGTGGACTTCCCGGCCCAGCCGGACGCCGTGATCCTCTGGGTTTCCGACATGCCGGAACTGAATGAACAGACCCGGCTGAAGATCGAGGGCAAGTCCGACCGCATCCGCACTGGGCGTCTGGTGACCATCGATGCCGCCTTCGATGCCGAACGCCTGGAAGGGGGCTACATCTATTTCATCAATACCCAGAAGCTGGGCAACGACAAATTGTTGACCCGCCAGGGTGATGGCCGTACCTGGCCGATCTGGACCACCCTCACCAATACCGCCCGGGAGAGCCCGGATCGCTTTTATGTGGTGATCGACGAGGCCCACCGCGGCATGACCAGCCCCAAGCTGGCCAAGGAGGCGCGGACCCTGATGCAGCGCTTCCTGCTTGGGCATAAGGAATCCGGCCTCATCCCCATGCCGCTGGTGATTGGCGTCTCGGCTACTCCCAAGCGCTTCATGGATCTGTTGGAAAAGGCCAAGGACACCACGATCCACAAGGCGGAGGTGCGGGCGGACGAGGTGCGGGAATCCGGCCTGCTCAAGGATCGCATCCTCATCCATCACCCGGACTCCCCGACCACGGCGGAAATGGCCCTGCTGGCTGAGGCCGCGCGCCGCTGGGCGAACATGCGTTCCGCCTGGCAAGCCTACTGCCAGGCCGAGGGCGAACGGATGGTGTGGCCCATCCTGGTGGTTCAGGTGGCGAACGCGACCGCGGCAGACGTCACCCAGACCAATCTGCGGGATGCCCTGGATACCATCGAGGGCGCCATTGGCCGATCTTTGCGGGAAGGTGAGGTGGCTCATGCCCTGCATGAGTGCGGCGATCTGGATGTGGGCGGCCGCCGGGTGCGCCGGGTGGAGGCCTCCCGCATCGATGAGGATAAGAACATCGGCGTGGTGCTGTTCAAGACCAGCCTCTCCACTGGCTGGGACTGCCCGCGCGCGGAGGTGATGATGTCTTTCCGCGCCGCCCAGGACCACACCTATATCGCCCAGTTGCTGGGGCGGATGGTGCGCACCCCGCTGGCCCGCCGCATTGGCCGGGATGCGGCCCTCAACGACGTCCATCTCTTCGTGCCCTATTTCGATGCCGCGGGGGTCCAGGCGGTGATCACGGACCTGCACAACGTCGAGGAGGTGCCGCCCGCCGAGACCGGTTCCGCCCGGGAACTGGTCATCCTCTCGCGCCGGTCAGGACTGGAGGCCGTCTTTGCCGCCCTGGGTCAATTGATCACCTATCGCGTCAATGCCGCCCGCGCCCAGAGTCATCTGCGTCGCTACTTTGGCCTGGCGCGGGGGCTGACCCTCGACCAGATCGACGCCGCGGCCTGGGATGAGGCCAAGGCGGCCATCCTCGGCTGGATGGGTGAAGAACTGGCTACGCTGAAGGCGTCCGCTGCCTTTGGTCAGGCGGAGAAGGCGATCACCCAGGTCGAGATCGCCACGCTGGAGGTGGAGCAGGGGACCCACCTCGCCAGCCCCGGGCGCGACTATGCGATCGAGGCCACCGCGGTGGATATCGAGCGGCGCTTCGATGCCGCTGGCCGGGTGCTGGGCAACGGCCTGCATGCTCTTTTCTGGCAGGCCCATGCCGAGCGGGATGCCCTGGAGGTGAAAGTCGAGATCATCGTCCTGGCCGGCGATGCGGCGGCGATGAAGCGCCTGGAGTCACGGGCGGAACAGGGCTTCGACCAGGGCTATGACCAGTTCAAGGCCAAGATTGGCGCCCTGCCCGAGGGGCGCCGTCAGAAGTACGAGCGGCTGCGTCTGGCGACCGCCAAGCCGGTGGCCATCCCCTGGGCCCTGCCAAACACCATCGACTTTCGACGTTCCAGTGGGGCGCCTGTTTACGAGCAGCATCTCTACCTGGAGGATGATGGCCAGTTCCGTGCCGATCTGGGCACCTGGGAGGCCGAGGTGCTCAAGGCGGAGCTGGCCAATCCCCAGGTCGTCGCCTGGCTGCGCAATCAGGATCGCAAGCCCTGGTCCCTGGAGATCCCCTATCACCAGGGCGGGGAGGTGCGGCCGATGTTTCCGGATCTGGTCGTGGTGCGCCAGGTGCCGGGTGAAGATGGCTATCTGTTCGACATCCTGGAGCCTCATGATCCCAGCCGGGACGACAACGTCGGCAAGGCGGTGGGCCTGGCGCGGTTTGCCGAACAGCATGGCCATGTCTTTGGTCGCATCCAGTTGATCCGCCGGCAGCCGTCACCCGCGGGGGGCGAAGCCTACTACCGGTTGGACATCAACACGCTGGCGGTGCAGAAAAAGCTCCTGGAGATAACGACGGGGCCGCAGTTGGATACCTTGTTTGAGAGCGACGCGGTGGTTGGCGCTTAGCCGAGGGTTCGCGGTGGAAGGACAAAGCCATGAAACTTTTGTGTCTTGATAAGGCGATACAAGCATGAAGAAAAGCGTCTACATCGAGACGTCCATACCAAGCTATCTCATGGCACGCCCGAGCCGAGATGTCAGGGTGGCGGCATGGCAGCAGATCACATCTGAATGGTGGGATACAGCAAGGAAGGATTACGAAATATTTACCTCTGAGCTTACTACTACTTTGTCACCTTTGTGTAGAGTATTGATTTTAATGTATTATTCTGGGTTGTTGTTGGCGCCCTTATGATGTGATACTAACAGGCAAGAGCAGTA
>SACH01000423.1 GCA_009928645.1 Gammaproteobacteria bacterium
CGCCGAGCGCCTGGGTCGATCCGTCTGCGCTGGTGATCGGCCAGGTCGAAATAGGTGACCAGGCTTCGGTCTGGCCTATGGCCGTGATCCGGGGCGATGTGCATTTCATCCGCATCGGGGCGGAGACGAATATCCAGGACGGTAGCATACTGCACGTCTCTCACGATAGCCGCTTTCGGCCTGGCGGGGCGCCCCTCATCCTTCATGATCGGGTCACCGTCGGGCATCAGGTAGTGCTCCATGGCTGCGAGATCCAGGACTGTTGCCTGATCGGCAGCGGCGCCCGCATCCTGGATCGGGTGCTCATCCAACCGCGGACCCTAATCGGTGCTGGTTCACTGGTACCGCCCGGCCAGGTGCTGGAAGGGGGCTGCCTCTGGTATGGCGCACCTGTCCGGCGCATCCGGCCCTTGACGGACAATGAATTGGAACATCTGGAGTATTCGGCACAGCACTATGTCCGCCTGGCGGATCAGCATCGCCGTTCCCTCCAGATCACTCAACCGTCGGGATCTGAGTAGGGAAGGGGACCGGCACATCCAGCCGGCCTTCCCTGACCAGCGATCCCCCGGTGGCTGGTTTGCGAACCTGAGGGGACGCTGCCAGGCTGGCCGTGTTGGCCTCCTTCTCCTTGTCCTGGGTCTGCGTCATGGTGCCGGGGGCCATGATGGAGGCGGGATCGGAAGCTGGAGGCCGGGCGGAAACAGATGCAGAGGATTGGACCGGAGCCAAAGCGGTAGCAGGCGCATTAGTTTGGGTCGGGATCAGGGTGGAAGCAGGAGCATTGGAATCGGCAGGGACCAATGCGGCAGCGGGAGGGGCACTGGAGTAGACCGGGATCCTAGCGGAAGCCCGATCATTAGAATCAGCCGGAACACTAACGGAAGGAGGAGCAGGGGATTGTGCTGGCATCAGCGCGGCAGGCGCGGCGGTGGAATCGGCCGGAGCCGCGGCGGAAGCGGGGGCAGGAGCACGAACGGGGACAGGCGCAGTAGGCGTTGCCGCGGGAACCGGGGCCGGTGGAGTGGCGGGTGCTGGCGTAGATGCGGGGCCGCGTCCGGGGGCGAATCCGATATTGCTCTCGCGCTTTTCTTCGGAGGGGGACTGGACCGGAGGACCCGACGGGAGATGAGACGATGGCACTGACTTGGCTGCGGCTGGCTTGGCTTGATCAGCCGGAGTCGCGCCCTCAGTCGACAAGGTTTTCACGGCGGGAGGCTGGGACAGGGCCACTTTGGCCGGATACGTCTGCACCACCTCCGACGATTTAGCGAAACCGCCCTCGGCCGGTTCCTGGTGAGCGGGACCCTTCGCGGCCAATTTGGCCTGATAGTCCCCGTAGTCGGGCCCAGACCCCGTGATGGTGACCTGCGTACCCGGGGCGACCTGGGTAAAGAGGCGTTCCGCTAGCGGCGCCGGCAAGCGGATACAGCCATGAGAGGCGGGGTGTCCCGGTCGGGGGATGGGACCCGCATGCAGTCCGACTCCGTCATAGGTGAGGCGGAGGAAATAAGGCATCTTGGCCCCCGCGAAGCGCCCGCCCGGCGGAATCTTGTGCCGCCCACGTTTGGCATCACTGACCACCACCTTGCCATCGCCATCATAGATCTTGCCGTAGAGGTTCGATTGCTTGGTCTTCTCCTTCCCGATGACCGCAAACTTACCCGTCGGGGTGGGGTACTTCTTGACCCCCGAAGCCACGTAGCTCCAACCAACCTGCTCGGGTCCGTCGTAAAAACGGGCCTTTTGGGCATCGGTATCGATCCAGATGTGGCTGATCTGGCGTTTGTCACCCGACCATTCCCAACGCTTACCTTTGGCGGGGGGGGCTTCCTGAGGTTCCATGGGCAGGACGGGTGGTGGCGGAGCGCTCTGGACGGCAGGCTGTACCTCAGCTTTCCCTTGCTCTTCGCTGCCCTTCGCGTCCGCCAGGAGTCCCTCAGCAAAACTGGGCAGATGCACGCAGCCGAGAGTCCCGAACTGCAATACCAGGGCCGCCAGGGTGGCCAAGAAGGGCCGGAACAGGCGTTCCCATGTCCGGAAGAGGGGACCGAGAAGAGTTGCCATGGCGGTTTTTTCGCTATTGGAAAGGGGTAGATTTAACAGATTATGACACCTCTGCGGCATTTGGCGGGAAGCAAGCTCGCGTAGTC